>JAULTB010000046.1:0-7424 GCA_038801655.1 Candidatus Methanosuratincola thermotaenarum
GATATACTGGATGAGCGGCTGATCCCCCATCGACGAGGAGAGGTGGCTAAGGTAACGCTTCCCTTCGCCCTTCTTCTGGCCCTCCTTCTCCTTCAGCTCGTCGAATTGTTTCAACGCAAAAGGCTCCCTAGTCCCGAGGTAGAGGCGCCCCCTGAGGGCTACGATCATCGTCAGCGCAACCGTGACTACCAGCACACCTATTGTCGGGAATATGAACATGACGCCCACGTCAAGCAGGAGCTCGGCTGCGAGAGTGCCGAACGCAACTGCGACGGATATCAGCGAGAGCAATAGGGGGGTGTTCTTCCTCAGGTCTTTAGGCATTGACTAAAATCACTTCCTTGAGATGTAATATTTCTTTATCTCCTCGGCGACCTGTCCGTACTCGAGGATGTTCCTCGACACGAGGTCCTCGATGAAGTTGGTTCTCCTCGTGAGCTCGTTGACCATCTGCCTCTTCGTGAGGCCTATCATAGTTGCTATCTTCTCGAGCTTCTGGCTGGATTTAACCACGGCTGACGGCTCGAGGGGATAGTGCTTGTCGTCCTCGACATGCCACTCGAAGATCTTGTTGCTGGCGACCTCGTTCGGCCCCTTGACGCCCGTGATCTCGTCGAGCTCGATGACTCGCCTGATGGGCTTCTTCCCTGGGAGCCTGAGCATCCTGGAAATTGCGACGCAGCTGATGAGGGGCAGGAACGATGGCGATGCGTTTATGGGCGGTGTGGTGAGCCGCATCACCATCGACTCGATCGAGTCGCCGTGGAAGGTGCACCCGCCCCCGTGCCCGGTGGCAAGGGCCTGGATGAAGACGTACGCCTCCTCACCCCTGATCTCGCCGACTATTATGAACTGGGCCCTCTCCCTGAGTGAGAGCTTCACCAGGTCGTAGAGCCTTATCTCGGTCTTCGACTCTGCGATCGAGTAGGTGTGCCTAGCTACAAGTGGCTTCCAGCCCATGTGGGGCAGCCTGAGCTCTGGCGTGTCCTCTATGGTGACTATCTTCCAGTGCGGGGGGAGGAGCGAGGCCAGCGCATTGAGAAGCGTGGTCTTCCCGCTTGCCATCTCCCCGACTATGAACGTGGACCCACGGTTCTCCAAGATCATCCACCAGTAGGCAGCCATAAGGGGGGAAATGCTCCCGAACTTGACCAGGTGGCAGAGCGTTAGCGGGTCGGTCCTGAACTTCCTTATGGTGAGGCTCGACCCGAAAGGCGTCACCTCGTTGGCGAATGTGAGCGCGCACCTGTGCCGCTCTGGCAGCGACCCCTCGGATATGGGGAACGCAGTCGAGATGTGTCGCTTCGCCTTGTGCGCGAAGAGCATGATGCTCGATTCGAGGGACTGCTCGTCGTTGAAGGCTATGTTGGAAGTGAGCCAGTCCAGGTATGAATAGTCCCTGTGGAAGACCCAGACCGGCTTGCTCGATCCTGCGAGGGAGATGTCTTCGATCTTTCCGTCCTTGATCAGCACGTCGAAGACCCCGTAGCCGAGCACGTCCCTGATTACGTAGTACTTTATCTTCTCGAGCTGCTCGGGCGGGATCTCGAGCTTCATCTCCTCAACCGCGTGCCTCAGCCTCTCCTCGAGTATCCTGATGGGCTCCTTCTCCTCGGTCGGGGGGAGCGTGTAGTAGATCGCATTCATCAGGAGGTTGTAGACATACATGTCGTCCTCGCCCATGGGGGGCTCGGTGACCCAGTAGTACCCGTCGCCGAGGTTCTGATATATCCCGACCTTTGCCCCGCCGACCGCATACTCCTCAAGCAGCTCAGCACCTTCCGGGAGAGGCTGGACGTAGTCACCTGCCTTGTGCAGCGTGAATTCCCTTGTCAGGTATCTCTTCTCCACCTTTGAGTTCAGTTTCTGAATAATACTTTACCCCCTTCAACAACAATGACGAATGCATTTCCCCTTGATGTGATTATCATTATGGTCGCATTGGACGTTGCGGTATCTATCCCAGTGATCGAGTAATTGTACTCGGTCATCCCCGGGTTCAGCACGATGGGGATCGAGGCTATGGGGTTGATCACGAGCGAGTTGCTCGTCTTGTTGTGCACGACGATCTGGGTGATCTTTATTGACGAGCTACAGGTGTTCGTTATGTTCAGCCTAATCGGGTTGCCTGAGGCGTATTCGAAATAAAGCGACTCAGAAGACCTTTCTCTCTCCAGGTTGTTCAGATAATCTGTGCTCCGTACATAGGAGCTGTACTCGGCTGCGACTATCGCTATTATCGAAGTGAGGGCGACGATTGCCAAGACGAACAGGATTGCGCCGAGGACATTGGTTATCCCTCTCGAGTTCCTTTTCCCCTTTCCATTCGTCCTGCTTGAGTAAATTTTAGCCAGCAAGCTGATCACACCCTAAATTCTGTAGAGATTATGTTGTTCCTTTCCGTGATCAAAGAGATCACGTGGGCAACATTCTCGCTCATGGTTGTGTTTATCGGGATGCGGATAGCGGTGACATTCCCGACAGGGACGACTTGGGGGGAATATGACTGGACGACTGTGTCGATAATCACTTTCTCAATCGTTGCATTCCTGGCGCCGTAGTTGCATACAAGCACATAAAGCGCTTCGTTTGGTGATGTGCCATTCTTGAATATGTAAATGATCGAAATCCTCTCGTAGTTCTGCTCGCTGCCCGACCTGAATATCCCGGAGAGCAGACCGGTCTCTCCCGAGTAATATAGGTTGAATCCCTGGATGTATATTGCCATCGCGACCAGAGTGATCACGAGCAGGGCAAGTGTTGCAACTACTTCAGAGACGCCATGCTTTGCAGATTTCAAGAGATCACCTCAGGTTTGTGTACAAGGCAAGCATCAACGACAGACCGCCTGTCTCGTACTCGTTGAATTTGTCTGAAGGCCCGCCCCAGTAGACATAGTAACCAGAGCCGATGCAGAAGCTCGTAGCGGCGCTCTGGACTTGATTTGCAGTGGTGTCTTTTTCATAGAAAATGAATTTGGTGGTAGGGTAGTCTGAAGGCGGGAGCACCATGGGGTACCCAAACTTCATCGTCTCAGGCAGGTCCCTGAAACTCGTCACTGTAAGGAAATACCTTAGGCTGTTCCCGTGGGTATCCGTAAGGACACATTCCTGAAGTTCTTCAGGAGCATTGCTGTGGGCCACAGTAACCTGTGAGGTGTTGAAGAACCATTGGATCCCAAGATCTGAGTTGAGTTGCGTGCTCTTCTTTCCGTCAGAGAGTATGAAGAATGGCTCCCCAGCGACATGAACCCAAGTCCAGCTGTAATTCCCGACAACATAGCTGAGGTTCCTTATGAATGATTCAGGACTATCGACGGCCGCCGTAGGGACCGGGGTGACGCCGCCGAACGGGTTTATCACCACGACTCCCCGGGGAGGATTAGAGAGGATGGAGTTCCATCTCGAGATTGTCGTCACTTTTTCGTATGGAATGCCTAGCCTTATGGCAGTGTCTTCAGCACCTGCCAGCAAAGCCGAGCTGTTGGTCACACCCGAGCTCTCCAAACTGTCACTGAACCCTTCGATGGTAAGGAGGATCAATTTATTCCTCGAGAACTCCACGCCCTTGCATTCCACCAAGTAGGAGACGCCCAAGTCGCCCCACACCTTCACAGCATAACTATTCCCTACAAAGAACCTGTAACCGAACATTCCTGAAGTGTCAACTGTAACCGAGCCCCTAGGTGCAAGACTTATGTCCTGGATAGTTGCTGCGGCGGCACCGTCCTCGCCGATCAGGCTGACATTCAATTTCAATGTCCTGTCGCAGTTGCTCTGTATCGTAATCTTGAAATAAGCGTATCCGTAATGCTTCATCAGCACCAACTCCTGCACTGTTATTTCTTCAGGTGCAGGGCTGGAGAAGACCCTGTTGATTTCTGCGGAGAAGATGCCGGTAGTGAGGAGGGCGACTGCAACCATTACTGCTACCGCGATGATCGGCACTACGCCCTTCCTGCAACTCCTCATCTTCCCATGCAAAATACCCTCACCTCTGCCATCCTTCCATAGTTTGCGTCATTGATATCTATCCTGTACTCTGTGCCGACAAGGAAATTGCCGCCTAATTCAGAACTCTCGAACACGAACGATGTAGTCCCATGTGGTTGAACCACTTGGGCATCCCCAGCGCAGTATGGATTCATTTCGGAGTCATACAGAATGCACTGGAGATTCAATGTGCTGCTGCCTGTGTTCTTCACGTTTACTACGAGGAGGATGTAGTTGTCCTGCTTCAGCAACACTGCCTTCGTGACGGCCACTGATGAGACGGGAGAGGAAAGACGGGAAGAGATGAGCGGCGACATTGCGGCTACCGCTACAATGGCGATGGTGCACAAGAAGATCGTGGCAATTATGGGGGAGACTCCTTTCTTTGATCTCGCCAGTCTCATCTGCCTGGGCGAAAAAGACCTCCTATAGAATACGCTGCAGGTCTTCCTCAGGACATACCCCATATATACCGTTATATAATTTGCTATGAAAACTTATATCTTTTTTGTCTATTGAACAGAAAAACAGAAAGACAAAAAAAAACACATAGCTCGGTGCTTTGGGATCAGAATGCGGGGGAGCATGCAACGCCCTGCTCTCCGCAGCTCTTCTCGATCTTGCGGTATAGCCTGCCATAGTCATAAAGGAAGAGTTCCCTCATGCGTTCCTCCGGGATCGCCTCTTTGAGCCTAAGCCTTACGAAAGGCTTCAGGTTTATCCTGTCATAGAGCAGTTTGCTGTGCGTCCTTGCCGCCACTCCGACAATCGCGCGTATCTCCTCTTCGGCGTCGTTGAATCCAGGGATTATCGGACCATAGAAGATCCATGTCCTGATGCCTGCTTTGCTGAGCCCTTCGAGCGCAAGCAAGCGGGACGACGGGTCAGGGGCGCCCGGCTCAAATTTTTCCCTGAATTCGCTTCTGGGAGAGGTGATCGTGAAGCCCACCTCTGCGTCCATGCCCCTCAATATGTCCAAGTCGCGCAGCACCAGAGGGGACTTTGTCTGGATCGATACAGGGAACTCGGCTTCTCTGAAGATCCTGAGAGCACCCCTGACGATCTTCAGGTCTGCCTCCACCGGCTGGTAAGGGTCGGTTGAGGTGCTTATGCCAACGACACCAGGCTCCAGCCTCTCTATTTCGGAGATGAGTTTCTCAAGGGCGCCTTCTTTCACCTCGACCCTGCCTGGCCATTTCGGGAACCTCCCCCTGAACAGGTCAGGGACGTAGCAGTAAAGGCAGCCGTGTCCGCACCCAACGTAAGGGTTGAATGTGTATTCGAGCCCAGGGAGCCTGCTCCTTGAGAGCACGCTCTTGCACTTTGCGTAGGCATAAATTGCCATCAAAGTCCACCTGCCACGGTGTACTCGTCGATCCTCCGCTGCAGGATCGAGTCCCTTAGGATGGCACTTTTTGAAACCCATCTCGCGATCGGGACACGCAACAGCGAGCCGAGGTGCCGCAGCGCAGAAGAGAGGTCGTCGAACTCAAAGTGAGGCTTCCTGAACATTGCGCGCACGTTCTCCCTTACGAACCACACGCCCAGCGGGAGCGGGAACTCGGGCATGATCTCCCTTACCACAAGCGCGGTGGCCTGCCTTCGTATCGACCTCAGGTGCTCCGCGACCCCAAGCCTGCAGGAGAAGTAGCACCCGCCTATCCCAGGATATTCCTTCCTGCCGCCGTACCCCTCATAGTCCCCCTCCACAGCCGCAGAGGTACCTTCCTGGTTCCAGAAGGTCCCAGGGAACCACGCCTCCATCCACTCGAAAGACCAGGCCCTGGGGATCAAGATGGCTGCGAATGTGTTGTGCTGGTGCTTCCAGAAGTAGACTTGGTACTTGTCGATAGTCTCATACCCCTTCACCTCGTCGATAAGCCTCTGCGAGAGGATGCTGTCGACCGCAGTTATGCTCCACCGGGTGGGCACGAGGCGCCTCTTCTTCTGGACGCCGAAAACTCCCATGCTGAATGCCCGCTGGAGTTTGGAGATCTCAACGCCCGAATTGTAGAGCTCGTAGAGGGCGTCTGCAGCCAAGTAATCCCCGTCGTAGAATGCCTTCTCGATCCTGTGGTCGACCTTGACTGAGGAGATCGAGAACTGCTTCAGGGGCGCGGAGGGCCCAAATGGCTGGGAGTTGTCGTCCATCGAGATCCTTCCTGCGGGGGGTTTGATGAACGTGACCTCGGCGTCGGCAGGAGCCGTGCCCATCGACAGCTCCTGGAGCGAGTCGACCAGGCGCCCTCCCCTCCTTGCGGCATCCACCTCAACCCTTGCGGTGCCCCTCACGAGCGAGTACCTGTAGTTGACTATGGAATCTATGCTCTCGAAGAGCCAGGACTCGGGTATGTCCATTACAGAAGTGTCCCCGTAAACGGGCGGGACCATGGGCCCTATTGAGACTTTCGGGTAGCCATAGCGCCCAACGAAGACCGAAGGCGGGGATGATCCTGACAGCTCGGTCTTCATTACCGCCCCTGAGTTGCTTATCAGTGCCCTTGCCTTGAGCTCGATGGGGCAGACCGCCTTTCCGCAGAGGCGCCTCCCTCCCCTGCAGAGTATGCAGAGCGGGGCGTGCCTGGACCGCACTGCCAATGCCCGAGGGGCGGCAGTCCCCGCTGCCTCAGCAGGCAAGATCTCCCCTATCCAGCCGTACATTTCTTGCACAGATCAGGTAGATCTGAGCCCACTAAAAAGCGCTATGCGTAAAAAGAACGGTAACAGTTCAATTTATTTCCTGCTTTTGGAAGATCAAGAGGGGGACCGATAGATGAAGGTAGAGCTGCTGGCTTTCGACAGCATGGGTGTCAGGTCGATGTGCACGTTTGTGGAGACCCCTGATGTCAAGGTGATGATAGATCCAGGGGTCGCGCTGGCGCCGAACAGGTTCGGGCTGCCACCCCACCAGATCGAATTAGAGAGGATGGGGAAGGCGGCGGAGAGGATCGCTGAGAGGGGGATGGAAGCGGACGTCCTGGTCATCTCCCATTACCACTACGATCACCACGACCCGGGGGACGTGATACCGCTCGAGATCTACAGGGGCAAGACAGTACTGGTCAAGGATCCGAACAACGACATCAACAGGAGCCAGAGGGACTTCAGGGCCCCTCTCTTCCTCGGGATGGTGAAGGGGAGGGCAAGCAAGGTCGAGGTTGCGGACGGCAAATCCTTCGCCTTCGGGAAGACCAGGGTCTCCTTCTCCGGGGCGGTCTTCCATGGATCGAACAGCGCCCTCGGGTATGTGATCCAGACCATGGTCGAGTCCGAAGGGATGAAGGTGATCCACACATCGGATGTGGAGGGGCCGATCCATGAGGACCAGGCATCATTTCTCCTGAAGGAGAGGCCTGACCTGGCGATAATCGACGGGCCGATGACGTATATGCTGGGCTACAGGACTTCTAAAGAGCAGCTGGACTCAGCCAT
>JAULTB010000047.1:0-7288 GCA_038801655.1 Candidatus Methanosuratincola thermotaenarum
AGACGATCCTGAGGGGGTGGAGGTCTCCGGAATCATTTACGGAGGAAGGGATTCAGACACCTGCGTGCCGGTCGAGCCCGAGGCGTGGGAGCAGTACGAGTGGGAGGCGCTGCCAGACGACGAGGAGCACGCTTTTTCCATAGGGGCAAGCGGCACTGCCGGCGTCGACCCTGCCCCCCCTGCTGCCTCTGCCCAAACTCCCGTGCCCACCAGTGAACAGTTGCCCGTCAAGCAAAAAAGCGTCCGCGTCGTCAAGTCCCCGCTCCCAGGGGTAGTTTCCAGCGTAGAGGTTCGCCCCGGTCAGCGTGTAGAGAAGGGGGCCACCCTCATGTACATAGAGTCGATGAAGATGCTCAACGACATTGTCTCCCCTTCGAACGGTCGGGTATTAGAGATCATTAAGGCCAGCGGCGAGACCGTAAACATAGGCGATCCGCTTCTCAAGCTCGATGAAGACGGTGAGTGATTTGCTCGATGAGATCTTGGCAAAGATTCTTGAGTTCCTTGTAAGCAGCGGGTACTCCAACCTGACCTTGGGCAACTTGGTGATGATGGGCATTGCCCTGCTCCTGATCTACCTGGCAGTTAAGAAGGAGTATGAGCCCCTGCTGCTCCTCCCGATAGGTTTCGGCGCATTGCTGGCTAACCTGCCGCTCAGCGGGATCTCTGGCCCGGGCGGCTTCCTCTTTTACATACACGAGTACCTCCTTAACACCGGAATAATACCGATCCTCATTTTCATCGGGATAGGCGCTATGACCGATTTCGGACCGCTGATCTCCAGCCCGAAGTCATTCATACTCGGCGCGGCTGCCCAGATTGGGATATTCCTGGCACTCTTCTCTGCCATGGCCCTCGGGTTCAGCACCAGCGAGGCTGGCGCCATTAGCATAATAGGCAGCGCAGACGGCCCGACCACCGTCTACACCGCGTCCAAGCTTGCCCCGCAGCTGCTAGGCCCTGTCGCGGTAGCCGCCTACTCATACATGTCCTTGGTCCCTGTAATACAGCCGCCCGTGATCAGGCTCCTGACGACCAAGAAAGAGAGATCGGTCAGGATGCCACCCATCCTACGTGAGGTCTCGAAGAGGGAGAAGATACTCTTCCCGGTGATAACCACGATCATTGCCTGCCTGCTGGTCCCGACCGCGGCGCCGCTGATAGGGTCATTGATGGCGGGCAACCTCCTAAGGGAATCCGGCGTGACGGACCGCCTCTCGAAGGCTGCCCAGAATGAGCTAATCAACCTTTCCACGATCCTGCTGGGGCTCGGGGTAGGCGGCACGATGGAGGCGGGCGCATTCCTGAACTACAGCACCTTGCTGATAATTGCATTGGGGGCATTCGCCTTTGCGACCGCTACTGCAGGCGGGGTCCTTTTCGGGAAACTCTTCTATGTGATCACCAAGGGCAAATTCAACCCCATGATTGGTGCAGCCGGGGTCTCTGCAGTGCCCATGTCCGCAAGGGTGGTCCAGCGTATCGCATCCGAGGAGGATCCGGAGAACTTCCTGCTGATGCACGCCATGGGTCCCAATGTCGCCGGAGTAATCGGGTCAGCCATAGTTGCGGGAATCATCATCTCCTTCGCATAGTGGTTTTTGGGAACCCCCTTAGCTCATATGGTTGGTTTTGTCAGCAAACCAAAACTTCTCTTGCTCAAGCATGAAACAATAATTAGGGGATCAATCATAGTGATTTCAGGGGGAAATTCCCCGGGTTGATCTTGGATGCCATCAAGACTTGAGGTCACGCTTGCCCTCTCGGACGAGATACTGATAATAGCCCTCGCGGCAGCCGCATTAATAGTTGTGCTATCCTCGCTTGGGGTGATAGATCTTCTCTCTGCAATCTTAATTGGCGCTTTTTTAGCCGCATTCTTCGGAATCATTTTCATAAAGGTCTGGCAGGCGCAGGTCAGGAGGCCTGCGGTGGGGGCCGAGGCGCTGGTAGGGAGGAGCGGAACCGTTTCCGCGGACATTGATCTGGAAGGGGCGGTCTTTGTTGATGGCGCCTACTGGACCGCAAGGGCCCCATACCCGATCCCCAAAGGCGAGGAGGTGGAGATCGTGGGGCACGATGGCCTCATTCTTGAAGTGAGGAGGAAGGGCGGCAAGGGCACGGTCTGATTGTAACGGAGCCCTGCAAATGCTTATTTGCCATTGGGATCCACTCATTACGGTGTTAATTGTGGCCAGCCCAGCCTGCCCCGTCTGCAAAAAGCGGGGCCTCCCAGTGGACAAGGCTACCGTGGTTTGCCATACGAAGGAGTCCGCGTGGCCCATAAGTGGCGATGGCTCGTATCACATCTGCGAGAACCCTGCGTGTGAAGTCGTTTACTTCTCTGCCAAACGGTACTTGACGAAGGCCGATGTGAAGACTAGGGTCACGTTCAAAGAGAGCGGTCCGCCTCGCCCTCTCTGCTACTGCAAGCAGGTCACCGAAGAGGACATCATTAGCGCGATCGAGAAAGGGGCAAAAACCGTGGAGGAGGTAATTGAGGCTACTGGGATCGGCGGTGGCGGCCTGTGCAAGTTCACAAACCCATACGGGAGGTGCTGCAGTCGGAATTATTTGCCATTCATAAAGAGGGCGCTGGGGAGCCAAAAAAGCCAGAAATCAGTTTAGCTCCGGGATCCAGAAAAATTCTTATCAAAAACGCCAGTAGTCCCTGTCCTCGTCGTATGTCGGCTTTTCCATGAGCTCCAGCGGATAAGGCTCTAGGAAGCTCTGCCTGAGCAGATAATCTATCCCGAACCTGATCGCGTAGGACCTCACCAGGTTTATGCTCACGATTAGCGGCGCCATCCCCTTCCTGTAATTTTCCACTGCCTCTAAGAAGAATTTCCTCTCCCCTTCGTTCAGCCTCTGCGAAAAGTACCCGAACATGTGGTTCAGAACATTCACCACGCTGCCCCTCTTCGGAGGGCGGTAAAGCGCATCCTCAAGGGTTTCGCGGTAGACATTGAAAGCGTTCTCTATGCCTATCGCCTTCTGGTCGGCAACGACCTTGCCAAGCTTTCGCATTGCGCCTTGGCTATATGCCATCAGCAGGAATTTGTTGTTCGAATGGAACCCCACAAGATCCGTGGCCCTCCCCCCGGCTTGCGCCTGACGGAAGGCAGCCAAGGTGAACAGCTTCGTCAGGAAGTGCTCCCTGATCAGCGGATTCGACAGCCTTCCCTCGTCCTCCACTGCGAGCCGGGGGAACCTCTCGAATACTGCGCCCCCGAAGATCCCCCTCCCCTTCTCTTTCACGTAGGGGCTGCCGATCCCTGAATAGATCTTGACATTCTTGAGCCCGCAGGACGGGGAGCCCCCTTTGAGGATGAATCCGTCGATGCCGCTGAGCGACGAGAGGAATGATTCGCAAAAGTCTTGCATCTCTTTGGTCAGATCTTTCCCAGTCGCAGGCTGGATCAGCCGAAGCGTGCCTGAGCTTGGATCGTGGACAACCCTTATCGGGTTCCTTGGGATCCCTAGCCCGATTTCTACCTCAGGGCACACGGGCATGAACTCTACATGGCTTTGAAGCAACTTCACAAATTCATTCGAGATGATCTGGGCATTCCACCTGCAGTGCCCAAATCCAAGGCATTTGCTGACAACGACTTTTGGTCGGGCACGAACACCCATAAACAGCACAATCCTTCTCATCGCTGAATGTCAGCTTGATTATATTCTTGCAATCTGTGCTATAAATACTTGATTTGGACCACAATTTCTAATCAATGAAGCCGGATTAAAGTTTTATTTATCCCAATTTTTTCTGAATACAGTTAGATCCTTTTTCCGTGAGTAATTAATTATGGTTGAGGAACCCAAGTATAAGATCATTAAGCAATTGGGAAATGTGGAGATCAGGCACTACCCGCCTATCGTCGTGGCTAGGGTGGAGGGCACCGAGGATCCCTTCAGCCTGCTCTTCGATTACATCTCAGGGAAGAACAGACAGAAGAAGAAGGTCTCGATGACCGTGCCCGTCATCTCGGAAAAAATCGCCATGACCGCACCGGTAATCTCGGACTCAAGTTCTATGTCGTTCGTACTCCCATCCTCATACACGCTCGAGACCGCGCCTGAACCTCTGGACGGCAGGATCAGGACACTCCAGGTGCCTGCCCGGACAATCGGAGTCATCCGCTTCTCCGGCAGATGGTCCCAGTCGAAGTTTGAAGAAAAGTCGAGGGAGCTCTTGGACACCCTCTCGAAAGAGGGGATCAGGGCCAAGGGTGAGGTATTTACGATGCTCTACAACCCACCCTACACGCCTTGGTTCATGCGGATGAACGAGGTCGCTGTCGAGATAGACCCTGAATCCCTCAGCCCCATGGATGCCGCTTTAATTTCCAGTCAAAGCTTGCCTGGAAAGTGATGCTCTTGGAGAATTCGAGCGTTGTCTCCGCTCATGCGCGCTGGCTTTTCCCGTATTCCTCGTAGCTGACTATCTCCCCCGTCTTTTTCTTGTTCCTGAGGATTGAAGTAATTGTTCCTGTCAGGCTGAAGCCATCCTTCGGGTACCCAACAGCGAGCATTGCGACGACCTCGTAATTGTCCGGTATCCTTAATGTCTCCTTCACCCTGGCCTCGTCGAAGCTGCCGACCCAGCAAGTGCCGAGCTCCTCGCCCGTGGCTGCTATGACCATCGTCTGGAGCGCTATCGCGGTGTCGACCTTGTACCACTTGGGGGAAGCCTCCCTGTCGCCGCACCCCACTATGACCACCGGGCATTCCTTGAGCATCCACGCAAACTTGCCGTGCGCCAGCTCCTTCCTCTTTTCCGGATCGGTGACAACGATGAAGTGCCAAGGCTGCTTGTTCATTGCCGAAGGCGACAACCTCCCAGCCTCGATTATCCTGTTCAGCTTCTCCTGCGGGACCGGGTCTGGCAAGTAAGACCTGACGGATCTCCTCCTTAGGATCGCCTCGAAGACTTCCATAGCCATCGATCAGAGTTCTTCGGTGGTGAAATAAAAACCATTACTAGAGTGGGCATAAACACTGACAATGAAATGATCATAAATGAATGGAGGCACTTTTGGCTAATGTAAACTGCTAGATCATTTTCCCCCTAAATTACGCATGTTCTTTTTACCATATACTTGGGATTTGCTAGGACCCTTATGTCCTTCAGGGGGAATATTAGGGGGAGATGCCGTATTATGATAGAGAAAAATTTTATCGAATAATTGCCGCAAAATATGGTGGTCGGATCCAATGCCTCTTGAAGATAAGGAATACTGGAAATCTTTGATCAATATGGGGCTTTCAAAATTCCTCGTCCTTCGAACATTGAAGCAAGGGCCTGCGCACGGTTACGTCATTTTGAAAAAGGTGACTGAATTCACAAGAGGGTGTTGCATACCTACTTACGGTGCGATATACCCAATCCTCAAAGAGCTTCTGGATGGTGAATACGTCAAGGCTAAAACTGAAATCGTGGAGGGGAGGCGCAGAGTCGTTTACGAGCTTACAGAGAGGGGTGAGAATGCCTATTCAGTGGCACATGCTGCCTGGAAGGAAGTGGTGCCCTTCCTCAACAAGATCGTCGAAGCTAACTGAATAGTTTATATAGTACCCATATATAGAACCTCTATATATGGTGTGATGAATAATGCGTTTGGTGAAAAAAAGCAAGGCATCGTGTTGCGATGTGCATGTCGTTCCGGAAGAAGAGGAGTCAAAATGTGCTATGTGCAACAAGAGCGGGGTAAGCTTGCTCGAAGCAAACCACAAAGAGCTGGGTTATCTTATGGTTTGTCAAGAGTGTTGGAAGAAGCTCAGCGAGCAGAACATGCTGGTCTCCGGGTCATCAGGATCGTGCGGGTGCTGCAGCTAACTGCCTTCGAAATAAGCTAAACGGGAGGCACCCCCATGCTAGAAGACCAACTAATCAGCGCAGGCTATTGGTTCGCCTACATTGCGCTTGAGCTGAGCGTCCTATTTCTGGGCATAAGCTTTCTGATAGGCCTGATCGCCGCCTACATACCGCCCAAAAAAGTTGAGCGAGCCCTTTCAAAATACGGCAAGGGGCTCTTCGGGAATGTTTTGGGATCTGTTTTTGGAGGGCTGTTGCCTTTCTGTTCTTGCTCAACAATACCTGCCCTGATTGGGCTGATCAACATCGGCGTCCCATTCCGAATAGCAATGTCATTCCTTATCGCATCCCCCCTTGGCGTGTTCAATCTAGCTGTATTCTCCCTGTTCTTCATGATGTTTGGCCCTAAAACTGCACTCCTTTACGTTGCCTTCACCTTCTTTGGTGCAACCTCCGCAGGGTGGCTGCTTGATAAATTTGGTCTCAAGCAATACCTTAAGAAAGTAAGGGTTGTAGGGGGGCACGATGAAACTGAAACCAGCGCCTCAGAAGATGGCAAACGATGGGGGGAGCTGAAGCAGAAAATGAGCGCTTCTTGGGTTTTCACAAAGAGCCTTTACTTTAGGATGATCCCATACCTTCTAATAGGCGTGGGCATCGGCGCCTTCATTTACGGCTTCGTCCCTGAGGGCTTGCTCACAACGTATGCAGGCCCGTCGAATCCATTCGCAGTACCGGTCGCTGCTATCATCGGCATTCCCATGTACGTGCGGACCGAGACTATGATACCCATCTCTTATGTGTTGACAGAGAAAGGCGTTGGAATCGGAACCATCATGGCACTCATAATCGGGGGCGCCGGGGCCAGTATCCCAGAACTGGCCCTGCTAGCTTCGATCTTCAAGAGAAGACTGTTGATTGCATATGTTGCCATTATATTTGCAATTGCCACCCTGACCGGGTACATCTTCAATTTTATGACTCCATTCCTCATTGCTTAAGGCGCATTTATTGCGGATCTGCACTCATTTCTCAAGGCAAAATTGATAGATCCTTTACGAGTGGGGAGGAATTGAATATAATAATCGCTGTATTCAAATATCGTAATATAGCGATGGATTTATTAAGTCCTCAACGGTTATTGTCTCCAGGTGATGGTAATGAAGCAAGATTATGCAGCGATCCAGGACAAATTGACCCAGGTGCTCGGCCTCAAGTTCTCCCCTGTCGCAGTGAGCCTCATAAGAAGGGCTTCAGACATACCCAAAGGAGTCATGGAGCTCGAGAAGCCGATGTTCTATTGTGCCATGGTCAAGCACGCGATGTCAGGCAACGTCTTCTTCGCCAGGGACTGTGCCGGACGCTGCACCCGAGGTCAGGGGCTCCACCCAGGTAGTTTTTGGAAACTCCAACTGGAACACGACAATCAGTGGGACAACGAACTCCATTTTGAATATAAGAAATTGGCAC
>JAULTB010000048.1:0-7109 GCA_038801655.1 Candidatus Methanosuratincola thermotaenarum
GGATGCGATAGTCGAGCGCACGCTGAAGTCCGTAGGGCTCTATGACGAGGTCAAGGATGATCTAAGGAGGTCGGGAGCGAGCCTCTCAGGGGGTCAGCAGCAGCGACTCTGCATCGCTAGGGCGCTCGCGATGGAGCCTGAGGTGATCCTGATGGATGAGCCCACTTCTGCCCTCGATCCGGCCTCAACAAGCAGGATAGAGGATCTCATAAGGAAGCTGAAGTCAGAGATCACGGTGATCATAATAACGCATAATGTAGGCCAGGCCGCGAGGATATCCGATAAGACCGCTTTCCTTTACTTGGGAGAACTCATCGAGTACAACGATACCAAAGAGTTCTTCGAGTCGCCGAAGAGCCCGATAACTGAAAGGTACATAACAGGGAGGTTTGGATGATGGAGGAACCAGACTATCTGAAGGAAATAAACAATGGAATATCTGAAATGTACAATTCCATAGTTGAGATATATGAGATGGTGCTTTCAGTCCTAAAAGAGCCAACCGCAGGCAAGACAAAGGAGATCTGCGATAAGACCAAGTTGGTAATGGAGCAGGAGGAGGCAATAATCGATCGCTGCGTCGAGGCGCTGATAAGGCACCAGCCTTTTGCAGGGGATCTCCGGGCGGTCACCTCCGCGATGCGCATCTCTTATGACCTGGCCAGAATATCGAGGTATTTGAGCAATATCGTCCAGGTGATAGATGACGTCCAGTCCGGGGTCGCATGCGCGCCTGATGTGAAGGGGCTGCTCGAGTCGGGCTGGGAGATGGTCCAGGAGAGCGTCAAGTCTTACCTATCCAGGGACCCTGTAAGGGCAGCCTCCGTGATAGACGAGGACGCCAAAATCGATTCCGGATACAGGAAAGTCCTCTCGAGGTACCGCGACTATGCTGGTGGTGGGGCTTGCGTGCTCTTGAACGGGCTGATAGCAAGGATAGTGGAGCGCATGGCAGACCATGCCTGCTACATCTCTGCAGAGACCGTGTACATGGTGACTGGGAGCCGGATAGGGGTCCGGGCACCCAAGTGCCCGCCCGACCTCTCCAGCCAATAGGCGTTGCTTCAAAGGAAGACCCAGAAGACCATCATTAGGAGATAGCACACAAAAACCGAGATCAGTACGAAGGGCAAGCTGTACCTGAAGAACTCCTTGGCGCTAACCTTGCACCCCTCCCGCTCGCAGAGGTTGAGCGCGACGAGCAGCGCAGGGGCGCCTGCGACCGTCAGGTTCGATCCCAATGTCCCGGACCAGAGTATTGCCCACCAGTACGGCCAAGGGGAGACCCCTGCCTGGATGCTGAAATCTTTGACTAGGTACAGCAGCGCCAGTATGTATGCGTCATGCTCGATGAAGCCGACCACGGGGACGGTTAGCCAGTAGACAGAAGTGACCCCAAGGGCGGTGTTCGAGGCGAAGATCGGGGCGATTGCGTCCGCAGCCATCATTATCAGCCCCTGCCTGTTTATCCCGCCTATCAGTATGAAGAGCGATATGTAAAATAGGATCGACCGCCAGTCAAGCGAAGTGAGGACTTCTTCGAACGAGGGCCGGCTAAGCTTCCTCCCATAGGTTTCCATTACCAGCACCGTAACTGCTGCACCGATGGCGGCAATCGCGCCCAGCTCTAGGCCTATCAGCCACCTCAGCGAAAGGGCTACTATTGTGGCAACGAAACTGATCACGGTTATCGCTGCGAACCTCTTGTCCCTCACGCCCCCGCCGTTTTCAGGGTCTATTACGGCAAAAACCTCCGTTGCCATTGCCTTGCCCCTGAGCTGCCTCTTGAAGTTGATTCTGAAGAACCAAAGCACGGCTGCGAATGTGATCATCAGTATCGGGAATGAGGAAGGCCTCCCGGACTGCCATATGAACTCTAAAAATTCTATGCCTGAGACGCTGTGGAGCATCTGGGGCGGCAGATCGCCGATCAGGAGCGCAGATCCAGTGAAATTGGCGCAGAGACCGATGAATATCAAAAAAGGTACAGGGTTTATCTTCAGCAGCCTGGTTATGTGCAAGGCAACTGGCGCCATAATCAGGATCACGAGCACATTGTCCACAAAAAGTGAGAGTATGCCCGATGCTGCCCCCACAATAATCAGGAACTTGCTCAGGTCCCCGCCGGACCAGGCAACCGCCCTATGTGCGATCGCCTCGGGTATGCCGCTCTTGGCAAAGTATCCTGCAAGTATCCAGAAGCTGATCATGAGTATGATAACATTCCAATCGACTGCCATGAAAGCCTCCTTGTCGCTGAGGCAACCTGTGATCACCATGCAGACCGCCCCAAAGATTGCCACAGCCGTCCTGTCGATCTTGCCCCAAACTATTGCCCCTATGGCTGCTATCAGGATGCTCAATGCAGTTAATTGGAGAGCCTCCACCTGAACCGCCTGCCTTTCAAAAGGTTTGCTGGCGCCCCAATTTAACAGCATCGGCACAAGGGGGGGATTATCGCCTTGGAAAGCATAGCACAGCCGTATTTTTCTAATTCCATAAATAGAATAAATACCTTGTAAAGAATAAAATATATGATATTTATTGAGTGGATTTGGCATATTCGTAATATAGCGGGATCCTTGCAATTTCGAGAATTTTCGCCAAAAAACAAAACTTAAGATTGGAACGCCTGGATGAAAGCAAACTCTTTTTATATTCCGCAGTGCAATTATTACAATCTATATCCAAGAGTTGGTCGCGATGTCTACAAAAGACCTTCTTTCGAGGGTGGCTAAAGAAGCAAAGGCCAGTGACATCAGGGAGATCCTGAAGGTAATAAAGTCAGGGGGCATTATCTCGTTTGCAGGAGGGATGCCCGACCCAGCGCTATTCCCAGTGGAGGAGATAAGGCAGATCACTGCCGATGTGCTGAAGGAGCGTGCCAGCGTCGCCCTCCAATATGAAACCACCGAGGGGTATTCGGGGCTCCGCGAAGCCCTGCTCAAGTTCATGAGATCCGAGGGGATGCGAGTCTCCTCGGTGGACGAGATACTGGTAACGACTGGATCCCAGCAGGCCTTGGACCTATTCGGCAGGGCCTTCTTGGACCCTGGAGATACCATTATACTCGAGGAGCCAACTTACTTGGCTGCGATGAGCGCTTTCATGGTCCACTCACCGCACATAATGCTGGCGCCGATGGACTCAAATGGCCTCAATTCAGCAGCGCTCAGGAAGGCTCTAAAGGAGCGGAAGTCAGGCTCAAAGATAAAATTCTTGTATACCGTCCCGACCTGCCAAAACCCAAGCGGGCTGACCACAACTGAAGAGAGGCGGAAAGAGCTGGTCGAGCTGGCTTACGAATACGACTTTGTAATAATAGAGGACGATCCCTACAGTTACCTCTCGGACGGAAAGAACCCGCCGTTCATAAAGGCGCTCGATGACGAGCGAGTCATCTACACGAGCACCTTCTCCAAGATACTTGCCCCGGGCCTCAGGCTTGGTTGGGTGGCTGCGCCGGAGGAGTTGACATCCAAGTTCGCTATTCTCAAGCAATCCTTGGACCTCTGCACAAACACCCTCTCACAGCACATAGCCTGCGAGTTCATGGTCAGGGGGCTCCTCCAGGGCTACATCGAAAAGCTCAAGCCCGCCTACAGGAGGAAGCGTGAAGCTATGCTCAAGGCCCTTGCTGAGAATATGCCCGAGGGCGCAGAATGGACACGCCCGACTGGGGGCATGTTCATCTGGGCAACCCTGCCTCCCGAGTACGATACCACGAAGATGCTGCCGCAGGCTGTTTCAAACGGTGTGGCCTACGTTCCTGGCGGATCGTTCCACCCCAGCGGGGGCGGCAGGAACACGCTCCGCATAAACTACAGCTATCCCACAATAGAGCAGATCTGGGAAGGCGCAAGGAGGCTGGGAAATACCATCAAGTCCTACAGATCTGGGGCTTAGCCTCTATTTTTTGTAAAAAATTATTTCCCCTCACATGAGGGGTTTTCCCAAAGGTGCAGCGGTCCTCCCGTGCATGTCATTGATGACTATGGCAAGCGAGTTGTACCAAGCAAGGGCGGCAGTGATTAACCCGAGTGCCCCGCCTGCCTTGGAGACCATGCCGATCCCTGTGATGTCTCCTATGCCGAGGACAAAGAAAGTGAGCGCCAGGAATAGGAATACCATGCAAGTGACCTTTGGTGCTTTGAGCGATGCTATCCACAGGTACAGCGTCAGGAATCCCCACATGATGAGGACCACTCCGGCTGCTGTTGGGCTGACCGTTATCATGCCGACTGAAGAAAGGATTGCAACTAGCGCGTAGTATATCCAGAATGCCCCGTATGAACTGAATGCCACAAACCCGAATGTGTTCCCCAATTTGGCCTCCCAGAGCCCAACGATTACCTGCATCAGGCCGCCGTATGCGATTGCGAGCGGGATGACGATTGATACCCAAGAAGAAGGTATGGCGCCAACGGTGAAAAGACATAGCACTGTCGTCGTCATGGCGAAGGCTGCTAGCCCCAGCGGTGCCGGGTTCAGTGTTTTTGGAGATGCAGACATTGTTTCCACCTTTTGTAGTGAGAGCAGTGATAGGCTGATTATATAATTTTCTGAGATCTCCATTGGCGTCCTTCAGGGTTAAAGTATGCCTCAGCGTGCTTATTTACCGGGCATGACAGATTATCAATCATGCCTGAGATCTTTGACTTATCCATCATACTTGTCGCATCTGCCATCCCGCCGCTTGTTTACTTGGTTTGGGTAAGGGGGTGGGAGATCTGCAACAGGGAAGAGCTGAAAGACCTGTACCGGGCTTTGGCGATCGGTGCCACTTACACCGTCTTCTTTGCAGTCATCGTCTCGACCGCCTTCAATTCATTCTTCTTTGGGCTCTTCAGGATGGTGATTCTTGTCCCTGTTGAGATGCAGGCAGACCTTGCCCTCTTCACTTCGGTGATTGTGGTTGCGCCATTGGTCGAGGAGTTCATCAAGGTGACCGGCTTCCGATTCATTTTGGGTAAGATAAGGGAGATCGAAGACGGGATGATTTATGGCATGGCAATAGGGTTCGGGTTTGCTCTCACGGAGAACGTGATCTACGGCTGGGATCAGGCCCTTGCAGGGGGCCTCGCTTCTGGGCTCGCACTCGTGGCGGTCCGATCAGCCCTTTCTTCTTTCCTGCATGCAACAGCCACCGCCATAGCCGGGCTCGGCGTCTCGAGATCGCTGTTGGCCAACAAGGGCAGCATGCGCCTCCTCGATCTCGCCCCTTACTTGGCTGGAGCCATTGGGATGCATGCCCTCTTCAACTTCCTCTCCTCCTCTTCGCTGCTATTCGGTTCCACTGCGGCGACCGGGCTGCTTACCCTGATGCTGGTGCCGCTGGTATACCTTGTGCTCATGAGGATAAGGAGATACGCCACCATCCTAGACAAGGAGGCTCCGTGCATTGTGGGGGAATGATTAAGTGGGCGACGGAGGCTTGGGGATTGGATCTGGCTCAGCGCCAAAGGATCTCGACGACCATAGCTTTGAGGGGTTCATAAAGGGGGCGAGGTATGCAGCCGTGCTCTTCTGGAGCGGTTCCTGCATGCCATGCAGGATGGTTTCGCTGATTTTCAACGAACTGCAGAGCCTGCGACCCGGGATTTCATTCGGTAAGGTGAACGTCGGGGCGAGTGGCGTGGGTGCGCGCTTGGGCGTGATGTCCGTGCCGACAATCCTCCTCTTCAGGGATGGCCGCAGAGTGGCCAGGGTTGTGGGCGTGAAGCCGATCCAAGTGCTTCTGGAGATCTTTGACAACTACTTCTCAGCCAGCCCCAAGGAGGACATCTACGCCGATTCTGGTCAAAGCGACCTTATGTGATCCACTATCCCTTCGAATATCTTCCTGCCGTCTCCGTAGCCTTGTGAGTTGCCGTACCCGATTGTTTGCCAGCCGAAGAATGCCCTCTCCGGGTGGGGCATCATGCCCATGACGTTCCCCGCCCTGTTGCATATGGCGGCGATGTCGTAGACGGAACCGTTGGGGTTGAATGGATAGGTCCCTTCTGCGGGCTCTCCCGACGGCTTTGCATACCTGAAGACGACCCGGTTGCTGCGGATGAGATCCTGGACCGCCTTGTCTGATTCAGCGAGGAACCTGCCCTCCCCGTGGCCGATCGGCACCCTAAGGATCTCGCCTTTGCCAGCCCTTCGTGCGAATGGTGTGTGGCTCCCTTCCCCCCTTAGGAATACCCACCTGCACTCGTATCTTGCCGAGCTGTTGTTCGCCAGTACTGCCCTGGGGGTGGGCGAGAATGCGCCCTCGTCCCCCGGTAGCATCCCTGCCTCGACCAAGACCTGGAAGCCGTTGCAGATGCCCATCACTAACCTGCCCTCCTCCACGAACCTCTCCAGGTCTCTCCTCATCTTCGTCAAGACCTTTTTTCCCCAGACTGCGCCCGCCCTGACGTAGTCGCCGTAAGAGAAACCCCCGGGGAATACGAGGAGCTGGTATTCCGAGAGCTTGCCCTTCTCAAGCCAGTCCATGTGCAGAATGTCTGATCTGAGGCCGAGGTCCTCAAGCGCTGCCTTGACCTCAGCGTCGCAGTTCGTGCCTCCGACCCTCAGAATGCATGCCTTGGCCTTCCTGAGATCCATCATCCACCCCTCCAGGCCCTCGCCAACTCTGCCCTCTCCAAGATATGTTCCTTCCCTCTCAGGCCCGTGATCCTGAGAGCGCCTTCCTTCTGCACCTCCCCGATGCGCCTTGCGGGGAGCCCCGTGAATGCCGCCTCGAAATCCCCCTCATGCCCTGCCTTGACCTCCACGAGGAACCTGCCTGCCGATTCGGAGAAGAGCGCATAATCGTCCCTTCCTGTCAGGATGATCCCTCTGCCGAGATCCAGAGACATGCCCAACCCGGGATCAGACCCTATCACCATCTCAGCCGCCGCCACCCCGAGCCCGCCGTCCGAAAGGTCATGGCAAGCCGCCACGATGCCCGAGTCGATGGCTGCTGTCAGCGCCTCCATGATCCTCCTCGATACCGCAGGGTCTACCCTCGGCCATTCGCCTCCCTCGATCCCCTTTGATCTGAGGTAGGCTGACCCGCAAACCTCCTCCTTTGTCGTCCCAAGGAGGTAGACTGGGTCGCCTGCTGCCTTGAGATCCGA
>JAULTB010000049.1:0-6213 GCA_038801655.1 Candidatus Methanosuratincola thermotaenarum
CGCCCCTCGTGCCGTCGACCACGTGCTCCTCGCGCTTTGCAAGGTTGTGGGCCACGTCATAGACCAGCCGCATACCAAGGTGCTCCGCGTCCGACCCGAAGGTCTTCCTGAAGGCTTCCCTGGTCCAGTGCATTATGCACTGCCGGTTCACCCATGCATAGTTGCATGCTGCACTCATGGCTGCGAAGTAATCAGACGCCTCCCTGCTGCTGGCTGGGGCGCACGCGAGCTCCCTGTCGGGTATCTTTATCTTGTACTTTGACACTGCATTCTCCATCACGTGGAGGTAATCGCTGCAGACCTGGTGCCCCAGACCGCGGCTGCCCGAGTGTATCATGACCACGATCTGCCCTTCCCGTTCGATGCCGAAGGCCTTCGCGGCGCGCTGGTCGTAGATTTTTTCAACCGACTGGACTTCGAGGAAGTGGTTGCCGCTGCCGAGCGTGCCTAGCTGGCTGGAGCCCCTGCCCTTAGCGGACTGGGAGACGAGGCTGCTGTCGGCGCTCTTCATCGACCCGCCCTCCTCGCACCTCGTGGCGTCTTCAGGCAGCGCGTACCCCTTCTCTATTGCCCACTCCACGCCCCGGTCCAGGACGTCATTTAGCTCGGAGGTCGTGAGCCTTATCCCGCCCTTGCTGCCGAGACCAGACGGGACCATTTCGAAGAGTGTGTCGATAAGCTTGCTGAGCATGGGCTTGACATCCTTCAGGTCCAGGTTCGTGAGCATGAGCCGGACTCCGCAGTTGATGTCGTACCCAACGCCGCCAGGCGAGATTACGCCCTCCTCAGCATCGAACGCCGCAACGCCCCCGATCGGGAAGCCGTAACCCTGGTGCCCGTCGGGCATCACTATGGAGTATCTGAGGATCCCTGGCAGGTGTGCAACATTGGCGCATTGCTGCAGCGTGAGGTCCTCGCCCATTTTTCCCAATAGGGACGAATCGGCATAAACCCTCCCTGGCACATTCATCCCAGGCATGTAGTCCTTCGGGATCTCCCAAGAGTAGTCGTTGATCTTCTTGAGCGGGATTGAAGAGCCATCAACCATCAAAAACCACCTGCTCCATGTCTTTCGGTTTATGATTTGATACCAGGCGACTCCATATAAACATAAGTCTTTTTCGTGCGAAAGAGGGGCCCGCTATATGTCGAGGACGAAATAGGCATGCCACATCCCACCCTCCCGGTTGATCCTCATCAGGGAGTAGGTCATTGCCTTCACACCGGTCCGATGTTCGTGCTTGGCCGGGTCATAGTCATCGCCCCAAAGGGACGCGGATAGCCTTGCCCCTTCGCCGACCTCGACTTTGCTCACCTCTGCTCGGCTCAACGCAAAGGAGTCGGCGTCGAAGTGGTATATCAGGCGGTCCACCCACAAGTAGAGTAGCTGCTCCAGGTCTTTTGCAGCGATCTCGACGGGTATCGACTTGCGGCTGTCGACCGCCTTAGTGTTGAGCATCACCTCGAATGTGGCCTCTGCAGAATCGGCAAAGAGCCCCTCGAGGGAATCCGACACCACGTGGACGTAAACGTCCGATATGTGGTCCAGGTACTCGTACAAGCCGGTCACCCCTATGTGCAGCTGTACCACCATGATATTGGCGCAAGGGCAAACAAAAGGTTTTCATTTTTGCGCATGGTTTATAAGAGGTGCAGCGGAGAATGGAAGACTGCGCGAGCCGGGGTGGCTGAGCGGTTAAGGCGCCGGCCTTGAGATCTTATCAATGGGACAGGCAAGCCGGTTCCCTCTCGGGGGAGCAAGGGTTCGAATCCCTTCCCCGGCGCCAATCCTTATGCTCAAAGGCTCTGCGGACTAGATCATCCTCGGAAAATTCAAGTCTGGAGGGTGTCTCGCCGAGCAGCCCAAGGTTAAAGCGAAGGATCCAGGGAGGGGGCTTGCGCCCAAGAGCTCAGGCACATAGAATGATCGATCGGCCCACACCAGCCACTGTTTTTTCATTAAGGCGTTTACTATGGGTAGATCAACCCCAATCCTGGGCGGGCAGCCAGCCCATTTGAAGGCCTCGCAACCGGGGCCCGGGTCGCTGGCAATAATTGTGCATGAGGCTCAGAGAGGAGCGAAGATTTGATGACGGGATTCTCGGAGGCATTATGCTGGCAGCCGCCGTATTCAGCATGATCGTTCCGGCGGCAGAGACAGGGGGCACATTGCGGCCGTGCTACCACAGGGATCGGCGCGCTGGCCCTTCCAGGCCGATAGAAGCGAGGGCGGGTCGAGGTGCGGGTACCGCGGGGAAGGCTTTCACCTTGAGATAGGGGAGCGCGAGGGTAACATTGTAAAAAGGGTTTGATTAAAAAGGCGCTGGTCTTGGAGATGGAGAATGGCGAAGGAAAAAAGGTGTATCTGATTGAAAAAGGGGCGGACTAGCCCCTCAGCTCTGAGACCTCTTGCTTGCCTTTCTCCAATGAGGGGGCATGTTCGCTGTCAATACTCTCCAGAAGCGCCTGGAACTCCCCCACGTGCACCTTCTCTTCCCTGGCTATGTCCAACAAGACCTTCTTCAGCAGGGCATTCTCTGTAGCAGCAGCTAGCTGTTCATAAAGGTTGATTGCATCAAGCTCAGCGATTATCCCGACCCGCAATATCTCTTTATCAGACCCTTCGCCTCGCTTGAATGGAATCCTTGAGAGCATCAAATGCCACCTCTCAATTAGACTTTTTACAACGGATATAAGGGTTTGCATGCCCCTCCCAAATCCCGGCCGAGAATGCCGATAGTTTTTCCGAATTGGCTGCTGTCAGATGCATCTGTATCTTTGAGATTTTCCGCTACGGACTGTTTTTTAATCGATGCAATTCCGGTCTAGTAACGCGGTCCTGAAAGTCGCGGATCATGCGAGGCCAATTCCAGAGCCCTTAATGCGCTTTTCTCCTTGTCCTTTATCTCCAGCATCAGATCGAAATCATGGGGCATGGACAGGCTTAGGAAGGAAAGGAAGTCCCCCTCGTCGATGCTGTGGGCGTGCATTCCCGGCCTCCCACCAAGCAGCTGGGAGCTGTAGTCAACCATGGCGATGCCGTCCCTATTCGGATCCCAGATAGGGATTAATTCTGCAAACGCCCGGGGTATGCTCTCCCCCTTGTTCGAGACCGAGTGGTGGAAAACGTCGAACAAGACAGGCAAGCCTGCCTCGCGGCTAATCCTGAGGCAATCAGCAACAGGATAGCGCTCATCGTTCTCCACTACCAACCTTCGCGCTACAGCGTTGTCGAGTTCACCGAAACGCCTGATGAAACGGCGCAGACTCTCTTCTCTATCATTGTATACACCGCCTACATGTATCTGAATCTTTGCAGACGTGTCCAGACCCATTAGATCAAGGATCTCTGCATGGTAAAGCAGTTCCCTGGAGCTCCTATCGAAGATTTTCTCGTCTATTGAATTTATCAGCGTGAATTGATCAGGATGCATTGAGATCCGCATCCCCTTGGCACGGATGAGGGCGCCGATCTCTGAAAGGCGGTCCTTAAAGTAGGACTGCCAGTCGAATTTGCATACAGGGTGTGAGGCGAAGGGCACCAGGTCAGAACTAATCCTGAAGAAGAGGATGCCCCTTGCTGCATTGTAGAGGAGCGTTTTCTTTAGGCAGTCGAGGTTTGAAGATACGGTCTGGATAAGGAGTTCCTCGGTATAGGACTTGAGCCTGAACGTTCTGCTCGAGGTGCAGCCTATGCTCCTGTTCAAGCAGGGGTAACCGATCCTCAATAGAGCCACTTCATAGTTGGACTGGCTTGAGGGCCTTTTTCGAAGATCTGGTCCTTGAGTACATTAGCGCCGATGCCAAGGCGGCAACCAGCACAACCCCACCTATCAATGTGGCGTTGCTGATCTCGGGCATGACCCCTGGCTTGATCGAGATCCCGAGCAGGGCCCAGAGGATCACGAGCAGATAAACAACATCCCTCTTTGAGAATACGGATACAAGCGCGATCGCAGTGGTCAGCCCGACGGCTACAACTCCCCACTGGATCTCCGAGAGACCCAGCCTATCCCACCCCAAGTAGACAAGGGCTGCGGCTATGTTAACAACGAAAGCCACAGTGATCCACCCTAAGTAGAGGCTGAACGGCACTTGGAATACCAACCTCTCCCTGAATGGGAGCTGCAGCCTTCCTATGCCGACCACGAAATATATCGCCATGAGCGTTAGGAAGAGGGCGAGCATGGCGAAGACAGAATGGGCAATGTAGTCGTAGTGCCAGAGGAGAAGCCAGGCGATGTTGAAAACACAGCCGAGTGCAAAAAGCGGCCCAATCTTCCCGACAAAGTCCAAGCTGGTTTTTCGCATGAAGAACGGGGCAATTGCGAAAACACCTAGCATGAGGTAGATGACCCCCCAGATCGAGAAGGTGATCCCTGCGGGCGTGACGACCGTTGGGTATAGGTCAGAGACCTGCGCAGTGGTCCGCCCGTTCAGTGCATACGCACTAGCCAACGCATTCACTGAAACGGTGAGCGCGAACCCAACCAAGTTCAGGATCCGGAGTAAGTTAGAATTCATATTAGAACAATATGTTAGAAGGCTAATTTAAATGTATTCTATAATTACAGTTTTTGAGTGCTATTATGATACGCTCCCATCTTTCGCCAAAGCACCGGGTTTCCTGCCGAACTCCTGAAGATTGCTTGAAAATATACTGAGGCGAACCAGATGAACGTCAACAGACTCAAAACGGAGAAAGGATTCGAAACGGTGAAAGAATAGATGCCTTGTTTGGCATAGGTCTGAATATTAAAAAATTAAACCAGCTCTATCTCGATGAAAACGTCGTCAGGAACCTGGATGCGCATCATCTGCCGCATAGTCCTGTCGTCCGCGTCCACGTCTATGAGCCGCTTGTGTATCCGCATCTCCCACTTGTCCCACGTCTTAGTCCCCTCGCCGCAGGGCGACTTCATTGTAGGCACCTGGAGCCTCTTGGTCGGCAACGGGACGGGGCCAGCTATCTTGACGCCGGTCTTCTCCGCGATCTTCCTGATCTGCGAGCAGACGTCCTCCAGCTTGACATAGTCGGTGCTGCTGAGCATTATTCTAGCTTTTTGTGGCATTATTATCAGGTCTCCTCAAAAAAAGGGGTTTATTTGCCAAGCGTTGCTGGCTTGACTTCGAGCACAACGCCCGCGGCCACGGTCCTGCCCATATCCCTGAGGGCGAACCTTCCCAGCGGGGGCAGCTCGTTGTACTTCTCGATCACCAGAGGCTTTGTAGGCTTGAAGGTGACGATCGCGCTGTCTCCCTGCTTCAAGTACGTTGGCTTCTCCTCTATTACTGCTCCGGTCTTGGGGTCGATCTTCTTCTCGAGCTCAAGGAACGTGGTTGCGACTGTGGCAGTGTGCACGTGGAGCACCGGGGTGTATCCTGCAGCGATTGCTGTCGGGTGGTAGAGGACGAAGATCCTGCCCTTGAAGGTTTCGGCAACCGTCGGCGGCTTCGCGGTGTCGCCGCACACGTCGCCCCTGTGGACATCGGTCTTGCCTATGCCCTTGACGTTGAACCCGATGTTATCGCCCGGCATAGCTTGGTCTATCTTCGTGTGGTGGGTCTCGATATCCTTGACCTCGCCGCTCTTGTTCGCAGGCATGAAGACAACACTCGTGCCCTTCTTCAGGACTCCGGTCTCAACCCTGCCGACTGGGACAGTCCCGACGCCAGTGATGGTGTAGACGTCCTGGATCGGTATCCTGAGCGGCTTGTCGATTGGCTTCTCGGGAGGCACGAAGGTGTCCAACGCCTCGAATAGTGTCGGACCAGTGTACCACGGAGTGTTCTTGCTCTGCTTGATTATGTTGTCGCCCTTCCATCCTGAGATCGGGATCGCCAATATCTTTGACGTGTCGTACCCGATCATCTTGAGGAACTTCAGGACGCCGTCCTTGACCTCGTTGAACCTTGCCTGGTCATAGTTGACTGTCTGGTCGTCCATCTTGTTGACCGCAACGACTACCTGGTTGACTCCGAGGGTCTTAGCAAGGAATGCGTGCTCCCTGGTCTGTCCGCCAGGTCCCATTCCGGCCTCGTACTCTCCCTTCTTTGCCGATATCACCAGGATTGCCGCGTCAGCCTGCGAGGCACCTGTGATCATGTTCTTGACAAAGTCCCTGTGCCCAGGCGCGTCGATGATTGTGAAGAAGTACTTGGGGGTCTCGAACCTCCAGAAGGAGAGATCAATAGTCATGTCCCTTTCTCTCT
>JAULTB010000049.1:6223-7103 GCA_038801655.1 Candidatus Methanosuratincola thermotaenarum
GATCATCAAGACCGCCTGCCAAGAACAACAGGTGTCCCACTAGAGTGCTCTTTCCGTTGTCTACGTGTCCCATGACGAGCAGATTCAGGTGTTCTTTTTTCTGGGATGACATTCATTATCGCCTCTCTCTAATACCTTGTTTTTGAAGGTTAAAAACTTTCAGTAATATATAAGCCTTAAGGAAAAAGCAGGGGAGTAAGCCGTGAGGCTTACCTTGCGGATATGGCTATCCGCTCTATCTCCTCGCGCTTCTGCACCGCGTAGCTCTTCGGGTCCCCGGATGCGGCGAAGATAAGCTCGTCCGCCAGGCACTCCTCAACTGGCTTGTTGCTCCCGAAGGAGGCGTTCCTTGCGGCATCGGTGATGAACCTGAGCGCGAGGTCTACCCTCCTCTGAGGGGAGGCGTCGACTGACTGGGGGTAAGAGACGCCCCCGTAGCTGATCCTGGTGACCTCCTCCCTCGGGGCAGAATTCTCGATTGCCCTGGTGAGGATCTGCACCGGGTTCTGCCCCGTCCTCAGGTTTATTATCTCAAAAGCCGCAGCCACGATGCTGGAAGCGAGGATCTTCTTTCCCCCGTTCTTTCCGGGGCGCATCATCCGGTTGACGAGCCGCTCAACGATGTTAACCTTCGCCTTTCCGAACCTATTGTGCTCATGCCTCCCGCACGAGTGGGGCGCGATGACTGGGCTCAGGCAAAGGTACGACTTGAGCCCGAGATCCTTGATTTCGATGTTGGAGAGATCCCATTTGTTGAATGCCTTGATTTCTGTCTGAGACATATGCAGATCACCTTACAGGCTTCTGCTTCTTTCCGGTCATCAGGGCCTGCAGTGAGACCCCATTGATCTTGACCACTTTCCATCTTACGCCAGGGAGG
>JAULTB010000050.1:0-6934 GCA_038801655.1 Candidatus Methanosuratincola thermotaenarum
AGCTCCAGCGTGCCTTCAGCATGGGCGTCTTCGGCGTCCAGAAGAACAGGCGGCTCGTGCCAACCCGGTGGAGCATAACCGCCGTCGACAGCATACTCTCGCAGAGGCTCATCGACGAGGTGAAGGGGTTCGAGACCATCGACAAGTACCAGGTATACTTCTGGAAGCACCAGCACAATACGTTCGCAGCCATCCTTATCCCGAGGGCTTGGTCCTTCGAGTGGATGGAGGCTTGGTTCCCAGGGACCTTCTGGAACCAGGAAGGGACCTCAGCGGCGGTAGAGGGGGACTACGAGGGCTACGGCGGCAGGAAGACGTACCCCGGGATAGGCGGGTGCTACTTCTCCTGCAGGCTGGGGGTCGCGGAGCACCTGAAGTCGATCCGGAGGCAGGCGACCGCTCTCGTGGTTAGGGAGATAATGCCCGAGTTCCCGCTCCCGCTGGGCGTGTGGTTCGTCAGGGAGAACGTTCGCGCCATGTTCAGGCAGCCGCACGCTGAATTCGACGATCTCCCCTCCGCGCTGCGCCACCTCGGCTCAATGCTCCGCGTCCCGGTTTCGAGATGGATCTCAAGAAGCGCCATCCTCAGGGACTCGCTGCTCCAGAGGAGGATCGACGAGTACTCGGGGGCGGGTGGTGTCTGATGGCAACCTATGCCTATGCAAAGTGCAAGAGCGTGCTCTCGAGGAGCAGGCTTCCGGGGCTCGAATACACCTTCAACCCATACGTAGGGTGCGGGCACGGCTGCCTCTACTGCTACGTCCCCGACCTTTTCAGGGGAAGGTTCCCGAGGTGGCCCGCCAGGGTCGAGGTAAAGGAAGGAGTGCTTGAGAAGCTCCGCTCCGAAATCAGGAGGCTGGAGCCGGGGATCGTCGGCATCAGCACCTCGACCGACCCCTACCAGCCGGTGGAGGCGGACCTCAGGATCGTCAGGGGGGCGCTCGAGATATTCAAAGGCGCCGGGTTCCCTGTTTCGATCCAGACAAAGTCCCCCTTGGTCCTCAGGGATCTGGATGTGCTGAAGGGCATGGATGCCGAGGTTGGGGTCACGATCACATCTATAAGTAGCGAGTTCAGGGATAAGTTCGAGCCTGGCGCGCCTGACCCAGGATCGCGCTTTCGCGCCGTCGAGGACCTGAACAGGGCCGGCGTAAAGACGTGGATCTTCTATGGTCCAATAATCCATGGGTTTAACGACTCCGAGGAGGAGATCGGCAGTATCGCCGAAGTTGCTGCAAAGACTGGTAGCAGACTGCTCTACGACAGGATAAACCTGAAGCCTCTCGTCAGTCTCAGGCTCAAGAAGATCCTCCCAGGTTGGGCGTTCGACAGCATCGCTCTGTTCGACTACCTGCGCGTTTACCGGATGATCCGACTCCGCTGCAGAGAATTGGGTGTTGCATGCTACCCTGCCTTTTGATTTGATCCTGAGCTAGGTCGCTCGTTCATGAATTTGCTTTCTGTCTTTTTGTAAGTCAGTTAGTCTGTTCAATAATCAAAAAAGAATATAAACCGCCTCCCCGAATTATATGATGGTATATATGGGGTTATGGAAAAGCATGACCGGCAGTCGATCCTATAAGCTGCCTCTCTCAGCAGCAAGGGATCATAAACGATCAGATAGAGGCGTGTCCCCTATCATCGCCACGATCTTCCTTTGCAGTATAACCATCGTGGCTGTTGCTTCGATATCCCCTCTTATATCTTCGCAGCTCTCCTCGCCGGTTCCTTCGGTCGCCGTCACTAAGGCGGTGTTGCTTAAGCAGGACAATTACCTTCTCCTCATAGTCAATGTGAAGAACACCGGAAGCTGTCCGCTGACCCTGAGCTGCACGCTCTACGACTCTGCTCTAAACCCATATTCCGCGGGATCGGTGCAGGTCGTACCCTCCCGCGGGTCAACATCATTCATTATAGAGAGCCAGACGCTCGGCAGCACATTCAGCATAGGGAACGAATACATGATAGATCTTACCGATTCTAATTACGGTCGGATGGCGGAGATGAGAGTATTTTGCATGGGCAGGTGAGCAGGAGGAGCATCGTGAAGAGGAAGGGCGTGATCCCTATACTGGCAGTGGCAGTGATGGTGAGCATAGCCTTCCTCACGACAGGTATATTCGCGGTGGAGTTGAAAAAGGTGGTGCACAGCCAAGTTCCTGAGGACTTGATAATCCAGGACTCCATGCTTATGAAGCACTACGGGTATGCATCATTCAAGGTGACAATCAAGAGCAACACAGATCGCGAGCTCGTCCTGTCCGTCAGCGTGATAGGGGAGGACGGCCTCCCTGCGATAAGCTTAAGCGGAGTGCGCCTTTCCCCAAGGGGTGAAACAACCATCAAACACTCGGGATTTTTTGGCCACAAATTCTTCGTCGGCAATGGCTATGCAATCATGGTCTATGGAGGCAGCGATATTGGCACTTCAGGCATAGTCGAGTGCAAGGGTGTGGAGTTCTCAAGGAACAAGCTTATCCTCCTTGACATAGACGGCTTTTCCGCATTCATTGGCAATAACGGTGTGCAAAACTCCTCCGCAATAATCGCTGGTGCCGAGGACGCCGCAGTAAATCTCGGGATACCATATGAAAAGGTCACAACCATATCCAGATGGGAGTCAATACTCGCAAGTCCTATCGACGGCGCTGTTGTGATCAACCCATATGGCGACGTCACCCCTGTTTCTGCTTGGGGTGTAGAAAACAAGGAGGAGTTCCTGAGGAACTTGCGTTACATCGTGGGCAACCACAGCTGGACTTGGGTCCACGTTGGCGGGGTGCCATTCTCGATTCTCTCGGACGGCGCCCGAAAGGTCAGCTTCAAATCAAACGAAGGAATCGAGTTGTTCTTCAACTCTAATCATGTCACGATCTCCTCCAGCAACGCACCGATGGAGCTGGTGGATTTCGTGCTAACAGACATTGACGGCAACAGCCTGAACTACTTCCTTATGGTAACTAATTTCAGAACGCTGCCTGAAGAGATGCGCTTCGACCATCCGATAGTTCTTCCCCCCTCCGAACTGCCGCAGACGAAGTTCGTCTTCTACCAGAAGCGCAATGGCGACAGCCAGACCGCCGCCAGGAGCTTCTGCATCGGTTCTGGGTACTATGTCCACTGGGGCGGACCTAGCAACCTCCTGAGCGAGTACGAGACTGGAGCACTCTCGCTGATGCTAGCGCTCTACACCAACCTGAGGTGACTGGATTGATTGGGAGCAGGCGGGGAGTCTCAGAGGTAGTCGCCACGCTTGCTCTCTTGACCATCACACTGGTGGCGATGGCAATATACATCCAGGGGTTCAACCTCTACTACTCGGGGGAGACCGGTCTCCTCTCCGGGATATTCAGAACAGGTAGCGAGCAGAACTATGAGCGCCTTTCGATCATCTACGCCTTCCAGAACGGATCGGGCACCTTCATCATCGTCTCGAACTACGGCGCAAGGAATGCCACCATAGAACGAGTTATAATAGACACCTACGTCACTTCTTTCTCTCCACAGGAGATTCCTGTTGGGCAAATCTCTGTGATCAGGGTGAACATCAGCCTTTCGAAGAGCTCTGCACATGTCATATCCCTGATCACCGGGAGGAACAATGTGATCTCTTCGGAGTTCAGGGTGTGAAAGGCATGACAGGGCGATCTCCGCTAAAGGGTAGGAAAGGGATAACCAATGTAATCGGCGCGATACTCTTCGTGCTGGCGATCGTCGCCCTAACCTCTATAATAGCAATAGTGGCTTCTGAATACTCTTCTTATGTCAGGAGCGCCGAATACCTGAGCAACTTGGAGAGGGAGCGGTCGTCGGAGTCGCTGTATTTCCAGTACGCCGCGGGCAACCCGCTGAAGCTCAATATCACAAACACCTGCAGCTCCTCGATAAAGATCACCCAGATCGTCGTGCACGACAAGACGAGCAACTCGCTAGTGATCAATCCCATCGCCTCCATCCCCATCGTGCTGAACCCGGGGATGACCGAGTACAATTACTCGATCACAGGGATCAATACCGCATCGTCCAACGCAACCATAATGATAATCACATCGAGGGGCAACGCATTCATAATTGTTGTTGAAGGGGGTAAAGTATTATTCAGAAACTGAATTCGAAGGTGGAGAAGAAATACCTGACAAGGGAGTTCACGCTTCACAAGGCGGGGGATCACGTCCAGCCCCTACCGGAGGGTGCCGAGCTACTTGAGGAGTACGCGGTGGGCGGGGCGAGGGTCGGGATATACCAAGTTCTGGGTGACGGGTACTACTGGGTCACCGAGCCCCCGATGGGCGAGGAGGACATGTACGTCTACAACCTCCTCATGAACGCGATCTACTACACGCTCCCGCCGACCGAGGAGAAGGAGCCAATCAGGATACTCGAGGAGAGGCTCAAGCACGCGGTCGAGGAGATGAAACTCGAGATCCCGCCCGAGCAGCTCGAGAAGATAAAGTACTACGTCATAAGGGACGTGCTCGGGTACGGGGTCTTCGATGTGCTGATAAAGGACGGCAAGATCGAGGACATCTCCCTTGCCGGGTCCAGCAAGCCGGTCTGGGTCTTCCACAGGGACTACTCGTATTTGGACTGGCTGACCTCCAACATCGCCTTCAACGACGAGCAGTCGCTCGAATCGAGCATCATGCTCTTCGCCCACAAGTCGAAGCGGCACATCTCGACTGCGTTCCCGATCTCAGAGGGTTCCCTTCCAGAGCGGCACAGGTGCGCGCTCACATTCGCCAACGAGGTGACGCCCTTCGGGTCGAGTCTCACCATAAGGAAGTTCAGGACCGACCCGCTCACGCTCTGCCACCTCGTAAAGTTCGGGAGCATATCTCCCCTGATGGCTGCCTACTGGTGGATGCTCCTCGAGAACCGGGGCTCCACCTTCATAGTCGGGGAGATGGCAAGCGGGAAGACCACCCTGCTCAACGCGCTGGCCTCGCTCCTCCCGCCGCACTGGAAGATAGTCACCATTGAGGACACGCCCGAGCTCAGGCTCCCGCACATGGGCTGGAAGCCCCTAGTCGCGAGGCACACCTACTCGATCGCAGAGTCCAAGACCGAGATAAGGCTCTACGACCTGGTGAAGCTCTCGCTCAGGGAGAGGGCGCAGTTCATCATCGTCGGCGAGATCAGGGGAGAGGAGGCGTACGTCTTCATCCAGGCGCTCGCGACCGGGCACGGCGGCGGGTGCACGTTCCACGGCGACTCGATCGACTCGATGGTGATGAGGCTCACAACCCCCCCGATCAACGCATCCCCCTCCTTCCTGCCCCTCATCAGCTGCGTCGCGATCTCGAGGATGCTCAGGCTCCCCGGGAAGAAGCCGATCAGGCGCGTCATCGAGCTGGACGAGATCACGGGCGTCAAGGGGCTGAACGAGGTCGCCAGCAACAAGATCTTCGAGTGGCACGTCGAGGACGACAAGCACTACCCCCAAGAGCCCTCGGCCGTGGTGAAGTCCAGCCAGAAGTTGGAGAAGATAGCGACGATGATAGGCCTCACGAAGAGGCAGATGGTAAACGAGCTCTCGAGGAGGACCAAATTTATCGAGGACCTCGTGTCGAGGAATATCCTCGAGTACGGCCAGGTGGCAGAGGAGATAAAGAAGTACTACACCTCAAGGAAGTGATTCTGCTCGATGCCTAAAGACCTGATGAAGAACACGCCCCTGATGCTCGCGCTCGTATCGGTCGCGGTCGCGTTCGGGACCCTCGCAGCCGAGCTGCTGCTCGACGTGGACGTCCTGTTCATCTTCCCGACGATAGGCGTGCTGGTGATCACCGTTGCGCTTACGATGCTCGTCGCCCTCAGGGGCAGGCTCTACCTCGGGACCAGGGAACCCTTCGCCCTGAGGCAATTCGACGAGATGAAGGAGAGGGAAAGGGAGGGCCAAAAGAAGGGCGAAAGGAAGCGGTACCTCAGCCGCCTCTCCTCGTCGATGGGGGACCAGCCGCTCGTGCAGTACATCGCGAAGGCCCTCGAGAACTCCATCAAGGACGAGATCCCCAAGGCGCTGATGTTCCTGAACCCGACCGTGTATTCCAAGTTCTACGGCGCCCTCTTCCTCCTGACGCTCGCAGCCCTGATGCCCTCCGGGGTGATCCTCTTCCTGGTCCTCAGGAACCCGCTCGCGCTACTCCTCGTGCTCTCCCCGTTCATAATCGTCCTCCTCCCGATAATGGAAGTGAAGGTGAAGATCTCGAACAGGAAGAGCGACACCGGGAACGAGTTCCCGTTCTTCATGGTCTACGCCGCCACGATACAGGCAGCTGGGCTCTCGCTCTTCAGCGCACTCGACAGGCTCGCCGAGTGGAGGATACTCCCGAAGATAAAGCGGGAGGCGCTCGTCGTCAAGAGGGACTACATGTTCTTCTCCCACAACCCCCTCGCGGCGATCGAGAACGTGGCGAAGCAGCACCCGGACGAAAACGTCAAGACGATCTTCCTCGGCTACACCTCCGTGCTCAGGAGCGGCGGGGACCTTGTCGTCTACCTGAACTCGAAGGTGAAGGACGGACTTGCATCGGTGATCGATAAGTGGAGGCGCTACGCCGAGTCCGCGAGCACGCTGGGCGAGATCTCCCTCTCGGTCTTCCTCATGTTCCCCTCCCTTCTGATCGCAATGTCTGTCGCGTTCGCGAGCAACTACAGCGTAGTGATGATGCAGCTGTACGGGTACCTCGTCCTCCCGCTACTCGGCGGTTTCATGATCTTCGGGATCCACTTCTCGCAGCCGAAGTTCTATGACTCGTACGACATGAACCGTGCGCTTTCTATTGCCATCATAGCAGCCGCTGCCTTCGGCGCCGCGACATTCTTCCTGATCCAGCCCCTGGCGTACTGGCTGGCTGCGACCCTCCTGATATTCTCGGTGATCACGGGGGCTGAGTACCTGAGGGAGCAGAGCGAGGTCTCCAAGGTCGAGAAG
>JAULTB010000051.1:0-6911 GCA_038801655.1 Candidatus Methanosuratincola thermotaenarum
CCATGCCAAAGTACCTCCCAGCCTTCCCGCCCGTCTCAGCGATCACGGCGATGATCCTGATGTTCTCGATGCTCGCAATAAACATGGCAATGGTGCCTGGCGATCTATCCATAGTCGTTCAGTTGGTCCTCCCGCCCATCCTCCTATTCCCAATAGCCTTCGGGCTCTCCCACCTGATATGCTCGAAGGCCCTTCGCCTGCCGCTCGGCGAGACAAACGCAATAGTCTACAGCTCTGGGATGAAGCACCTCCCGCTTGCTATGGGGATTGCCTTCGCATCCTTCGGGGCCGGGGCCGCGCTCCCGATAGCGGTATCCGCGGCGTTCCAGACGGCCAATGCCAGCGTCTTCTACAGGATATTCCAGCGCCTGGGCAGGGGTTAACGCCCTCTCTTGAGGGATGCATGGCAAAGAGAAATTGGGATTTGGCCGGGGCAAATCAAATTAATGAAAAGGGGGGACCATTCCTGGGCTCCCCGATTTATCTTGGATCCCTGCGTCCAGATGGGCTCACTCCCTGAACTTCAAGTCTATCCTCCTGCCGATGTAAAGGAACGCTGCAGAGAAGCTGATGAGCAAAGCTGCGCTGAGTAGCGGATCGAACGCAGAAGCCCCTTCCAAGGCTAGCCTCATGAGGTCATTGGCATAGGTGAGCGGCGAGAATGCGGAGGCTACCTGCCCCCAGTATGGCAGCATTTCGATCTTTATGAAAATGCCGCTGATGAATATGAGGGGGAGCCTGATGAAGTTCAGAAGCAGCATCACATCCCCTGGGTTCTCGCGCGGAAGCATTGCGAGCATTATCCCGAGCATTGAGAAGCAGAATGATGCCAGAATAAGCCCGAGCAGCAACCCGGGCAGGCTGATTATCTGCAGACCGAAGGCTGGCAGGCATGCCGCAAGTATGATTGATCCGATTACGAGCCCGAATATGGCACCGCTGAGCACCTTGCCCACCATTACTGTGTATGGGGAGATTGGCGCGCATACGAGCCTGTCGTATGCCTTTATCCTCCTCTCCATAGGCAGTGCCGAGGGACCTATGGACGAGGCGCTAAAGAAGACGGTTATGGAGACAAGGCCAGGGACCAGCGTAGCAACCGGCATCTCCCTGCCCACTGCGAAGGCGAAGAACATCGCGAAGGGGAAGAGTATTGCAAACATGAGCGTCGGCGCCTTCAGGTAGTAGATCTTGATGTCTTTCTTGGCTATTGCCCATGCAGCCTCCAGCTCTTCGAGTAAAGCTGATTTCCTTGTGCACTGTGCCATATACGCTCATCCCTGATCCTGCTTGGGCTGAACTGTCAGGTTGATGAATACATCCTCAAGGGTCGGCCCGAGCGTGTTGATTTCCAATATCCTGATCCCGTGAGTGCGCGCATAGTCCCAGATGCCCTCCAAAGCGGCGGGCGGGTCTTCCGTGAAGAGCCTAAACTTGTGGCCTTCCTTGATCACCCGCTTGACCGATGGGATCTTGCCAAGATCTGCCTCGCCCGTTTCAGCACCATCTTCAAAGGATACTTGGACAGACTGCGCGCTCTTTATTGTCCTCCTCAGGTTTTCTGGCCTGTCTATTGCGATGATCTTTCCGTGGTTGATTATTGCTATCCTGTGGCACATCTGGTTCGCCTCCTCGATGTTGTGGGTGGTCAGGAAAACCGTGGTCCCCTTCCTGTTCTCCTCCCTTATCGCCTCCCTGATCACAATGTTGCTCTGAACATCGAGCCCTGCAGTCGGCTCATCGAGGAAAAGGAGGCTTGGGCTGTTGATCAGCGCCATCGAGATCGCGACACGCCTCTTCATACCTTTCGAGAAGCCCCCGACCTTGCCATCTTTCCTCGCAGAGAGCCCGAACTTGTCCAGCAGCTCAAGCGCTTTAGCTTCCCTCTGCCTCTTTGCCACGTGGTAGATCTCGCCCGCGAAGTTCAAGTTCTCCCAAGCAGAGAGCTCCGGGTATACATTTGACTCTTCCCAGACTATCCCTACGCATCTCTTAGCCTCTTTAGCCTCCTTTTGGATGTCATGCCCGAAGACCTTCGCCGTGCCCTCCGTCGGGGTCACGAGGCCCGTCAGCATGCTGATGGTCGTGGTCTTCCCAGCCCCGTTGGGGCCAAGGAACCCGAATATCTCGCCATCCTTCACCTCGAAGCTTACGTGGTCGACCGCAACTATGTCACCGTAGCGCTTCGTAAGCCCAGACAGCTCAACTGCGCTGGGCATCTGAACCCTCCTCTTCGCCCAGGAGGATCCTTATTATTCTGGCGGCGTTTCTTAGCCTCCCTGTCGCCTCCTCGAGGTAGTCCCGCCCTTCTTGTGTTATCCTGTACACCCTCTTCGCTGGGCCGCCCTCAGACGTGTCCCACTCAGATACCACCAGCCCCACCCTCTCCATCCTCCTCAGCATTATGTAAACGATCGACTTCGCGGGCTTAACTCCGAACTTCTCCTTCAGGCTTTGGTGTATGCTGCCCCCGTGCAACTCCTTTTCCCTCAGCAAGCTCAGTATAGCAAGGTGCAGCAGCCCCTTTGGGGCAGCCTCTCTTCCAGGGATCTGCCTGAAGGCAGGATGCCCCATATGTGGCCCACACCCGCACGGCGGTCCACACCTCGGGTCAGGTTCTCTCCCGATCCCTTCGCCTATAATGCCTTCTCTTCTATGACGCATATAAATCACCTACTTAGGTATATTAGTTACTAAGATATATCAGTTTTCTTTCCCCGGCGTTCACTCGTCCGATCTGTCTGGGGAAAAGCGCGATAAGCAGGCGGTTTTGTTTTTCTTTCTTTGAGACAGTCGACTTTATCACTAGGTCTGGCTACTTGGTATCTGGAGTCAATGCAAATGCCAGAATCTACAGGGCACTGGAAGAAGAAGTTTGACAGGAAAAGGAGAATTACGGGCGGCGCCTTCAAGAAGCCGCGCAGGAAGACGATGAGTTGGGTAGTTGCTAAGAAGTAGCCGCGTGCAGAAATGCGCCTTTTCTAAATTTTACTTATTTTGATTGTTTTCAAGCAAGCGGGCTATTGGTCGCCCGCTTTAGCGCACGTTTTTCCGGCTCAGCTCTCTTCCGTGGCGCAAAGCAAACCTTGGATTATCCGACAAATGTGCACTATGCTGTAACGAGGGATCCCGTCTCCCATCGCTTTTTCCCCTTCTTCAGCCCGCAAGTATAGCCTCTGCCGCCTCCTGCGCCCATCTCTTGACCTTCTCCAGTTCGCCCTCCTTGAGTTCCCAAGTGTTCTTGCCTTTCCCCTCGACATATGCAACAAGATGGGGCTTGAATACGGCTGCGCCCAGCCCCGAAAGCCTCTTCTCGATCCCCTTGGCTGCGTTCCCGCTCAGCGCCGACTTGATCTGCGTGTCGAATGCCGCGCCCTTCTTGCCCTTCACATCCTCCGCTTTGAGCGCATCGAGGAACCCAACGATGTCCTTGGATGGCCGGAATGCCATTGTGGGCGCGCCGACTATCAGGCATCCGTATTCTTTAACTCTCCCAATGTCGAAATCCTTGCAGTAGAAGCAGTCTGTCTCCACCCCTTTTGCCTTCATCTCTTCCGCTATGATCTGCGCAACCTTCATCGTGACCTTGGAGGGTGAGACAGAATCGTATACGACCAAGACCTTCATAAAATTCCCTGCTTAATAGATGTTCAATCCGGTAATTAAGCCTTCAAAGTCAGCGCCTTCCGTTGCCCATCCCTTTATCAATTTGGGGTCGCGGCATCGTCGACTCTCTCGATGTATGCCTCCATGTCAAACTTCCTGGTTAAGCCGCCCTCGGACATGTACCGGACCTTGCCAAATATGCCCCTCTCCCTGAACGGGCGGTCGTGGAGCCCGAAGCACCATCCGATGCCGGCGTAGCTGTTCGGGTCCCTCCCGTCGAGCGCGTACTTGTTGTTGAGGTAGACCGTCGCCCGGTACGCCTCCTCGACCCCCTCCGACCACTCGATTATCTTCTTCCCCCAGTACATCCTCATGTAGTTGTGTATCTTCCCCCTGGTGAGGAGCTCATGCTGGGCTGCGTTCCAGTACCGGTCGTGCGTCCTGGCGCGCTCGAGTTCGCCCAGGCTGTACGCGTATTCCCTCCGGTCCCCCTCGTGCGCCTTCAGGCTCTCCGCGGCCCATCCCGGGATGAAGTCGAAAGGGCTGCCGAGCGAACTCGCGTAAAGCGCGAAATTGTGGGCGAGCTCCCTCCTCACTATCAGCTGCTCGAAGAGGGCTCTGTAGTTACCGTCGGGCGGGCCTGCGCGCCGGGCGCCCTCGAGGATCTGGGCTGGGCTTATGTGGCCGAAGTGGAGGTAGGGGCTGAGATCGCTTTCCGCCTGTGATGCCGGGTCCCCCCTCCGCGCAGCGAATATGGGATACTTCCTCTCAAGGAAATGCCCGAGCAGCCTGGACGCGTTCTTGCTCCCCCCCCTCCGCGCCGCACGGTGTAACATCCTCTGCCTGCCCCTCCAGCATCCTTGCGTGGTCTGACGGGTCGAACTCAAGCTCGTCGTCCATCCTCTCTCCCCTGTACTCGCGCGTCGCGAAATCCCCCTCATAGATCGGCGCAAGCCTCGTTATCTTCGGCCTCAGCGTGTAGGCTCCGTACTCCATCCTGCCGCTCGCCGCCTTCACCGGGACCAAGACATTGGCTCGACCTCTACGATCCCTGCCTCGAAAATCCCGTAGACCTTCTCCCTGATCCTTCTCATCGCCGGAAGGTATGCGGCGTCGGAGACCAGCATGTATGCCTCAGGCGCGTACTCGGCTAATGTCTTCTCGAACTTCCCCTTCCTGAGATGGAGCGCGATCCCCCTCCTGGCTAGCCCCTCCCTGACATCCACGAGCCCCTCGAGGAAGAACTTGAAGCTCCTGGCGTTCGCCTCCGGGTAGCCCAGATCCAGCACGGCTAGGACAATCAGCGCCTTCCCGGATCTGTTGGCTGCCTCGACCGCATACTCCAAGCTGGGGTTATGCGACACCCTGAACGCGCCCTGCATCCAGTACACGACTGCCTTGCCGCTCCCAGAGGGCTCTTTTACGGCCAGAGCCCTGCCTGCCCGATCCAAGAGTGGTGCCCATCGCAATCCCATTGCCCTCCCACACCGCCCGATTCGCAGATCGCGCTACCCGGCTCGGAATAGGAGCCACTGGTTCTCCCCCGCCCTGCTGAACCTGACCATAGCGTACCTCCCAGACAGTTTTCTACCCCTGAAGACCACCTCGATCTTTCCCTCTTCCCAAACAATCGGCTCGTAGACCCCGCTGTCCCAGATCGAGACCGTCCCTGCTCCGTACTCCCCCTCAGGTATAGTCCCCTCGAAGCCCGCGTACCCGAGCGGATGGTCCTCCACCTGGATCGCGAGCCTCTTGACCCCCTTCTCGAGCGGGATCCCCTTGGGGACCGCCCAGCTCTTCAGAACGCCGTCCTTCTCAAGGCGGAGGTCGTAGTGCAGCCTCCTGGCATGGTGCTCGTGGACCACGAATGCCTGCCCTTTTCCATCCCCGCTCGGCGCCAAATTGGCTTGCCCTGATAACTTTTAGAGGCAGACGGATAATTCAGTTTTTGCATCAGCTGCGGGCTGCTGGAACCGATCTCCCTCATCCCGAGGGCTTAACGTTCCTGAAAGCCGCGTAGAAGAGGCTTATCCCCGCTGTGTAGAACGCCCCCGCGATCAGGAAGGGGAGCTCGTAATTCCCAGAAGCCAGTATTGCCCCGCCGATTATGGTGGTGAGGCTGTTCGGTATCCTCCAGATCACGGAGTTGAGCGAGCTCGCGAAGCCCCGGTGCTCTGGCTTTACTATCCCCATCAGGTAGGCGTCAAGGAGCGGAGTTGCCATGTTCATCAGCCCCGTCCTTATGATATACACGACCGCCGCAGTCGCGAAATCGCCCGTGAACGCCAGCGCGACCATGAATGCCAGCGAGAGCCCCTGCGTCAGGACGACCGCCCTGACCGTGCCGAGCTTTGAGGCGAGCCTTGGGCTGAATGCAGCGCCCAGCCCGATCGTCGCGCTCGAGATGGCAATTATGGGGCCGCTGAACGAGTCTGGGATCGCGAACTTCAGGAATAGCCAGGTTGGAATGAGCGGTATTATGAAGCCCGCTCCGAGCCCGATTATGCTGTTTATCCCGGAGAACTTGAGCAGCACCCCCAGCCCCTTCAGTGAGGCGGCGCCCCCTCCCCTCACGGCCTCCCTGACCCCCCTCAGTATGTAGTACAGAGCCACTGGCACGAAAAGGTTCACGAAGCCGAACAAGTAGAGCAGGCCGTTGTGTATGGCAGCCTTCTCGGCCCCCAGCAGGCTCGCCAGCTCTGGGATGAAGAACGGGAGGGCGGTCCCCAGCGCGTAGCCTGCCCCTCCCATTATGAACGAGAGCGTGAATGCAACGTTCCTGTTCTCGAGCGTGGTCTGGTCCGCTATCAGCGCGTTCACGGTCGCCAGGTAGACCCCCTCGAAGATCCCCCCCAGCGCGATCGCGGTCACCATCACGGCTGGATCGGTGCTGAGCGCGAATGCGAAGAAGACGGGCGCGGGCGCGAAGGATCCGAGGATGAGGAGGCGCTTCCTGCCTCTCCGGTCCGAAAGTATCCCGAAGGGGATTGCCATCACTGCCATCGCGAGCCCCTCCACCCCGAGGAGCATCCCGATCGTCGTCGCCGGAACGCCCGCCTCTGGCAGGTATGCGGCTATGTAGATTGAGAGGTAACTGAAGGTGAAGCTATTCACAGTCAGTATTACGATCATAAGGAGGACGTTTGCAGGCAACCCCCACAGCGGCTTCCCGCCCGTGCCAGTAGCGCTCACGATAGATCCCCTCTCAAGACTCCGATTGTTGGCTACTATTGCGGAGGGCTATGGATAAGGGTATCGCAGCTGGATCAGGATTCAGGACAGGAACCCTGTGCAGTCCAGGAGCC
>JAULTB010000052.1:0-6875 GCA_038801655.1 Candidatus Methanosuratincola thermotaenarum
ATTCCTTCCTCTTCACTGAGATGTAGTTCTCGAAAGCCGTCTCCCCGAGGGCCTCCTTCATGAACTCGCTCCTCTCCGTTTCGTCGAGAGCCTCCTTAAGCGACTCGGGTAGCGAGACGATGTTGCGCGCCTTCCTCTCCTCGTAGCTCATCTTGTAGACGTTGAGCTCGGTAGGCGGTCCGGGGTCTATCTTGTTCTTTATTCCGTCGAGCATGGCCATGCTCAAGACCGCAAACTGAAGGTATGGGTTCCCTGCCGGATCAGGGCACCTGATCTCGAACCTAGCCGCGTTCTTCCTCCCGCCGAAGTTCGGGACCCTGATAAGCGGGGATCTGTTCTTGAATGCCCAGGCCACGTATACGGGCGCTTCGTACCCTGGAACAAGCCTCTTGTACGAATTCGGCCACGAGGCGAGGACCGAGCACATCTCCCTGCCATGTGCGAGCTGCCCTCCTATGCTGTACCTGGCAATATCGGAAAGGTAATTCGAGTTAGGGTCCTCGGAATAGAACATGTTCCTTGTAAGGTCCAGATTCCATAGGCTCTGGTGGACATGCATCCCAGACCCGTTCACCCCAAAGAACGGCTTAGGCATGTATGTGGCTATGTAGCCGTTCTTTGCGGCCACCACCTTGGTGACCGTCTTCATAGTTATCGTCCTATCCGCCGTCAACAGCCCCTCGTCGTACTTGAAGTCTATCTCATTCTGACCGAGGGCAACCTCGTGGTGCGATATCTCGATGTTTATCCCGAACATCTCTGCGGTGTCCGCGATCTCCCTCCTGAGCTCGTCGGTCAGGTCCCCTGGGTGGAAATCGAAGTATCCTGCCATGTCTATCGGCTTCGGCACCTGTGAGTTCTCGTCCTCCTTAACAACGAAGAACTCGAGCTCCGGTGCGCAGAAGAACCTGAACCCCGCCTCCTTGCACTTCGCCATCGCCTTCTCGAGGATGTACCTGGGATCGCCCTCAAACCTCTTGTTGTCCGGGGTGTACACGTCGCAGATAAGCCTGCACGAAGACTTCTCCTTGGCTCTCCAAGGGATCACCGCGAACGTAGTCGGGTCCGGGTATAGTACCATGTCAGATTCCTCGATCGACCTGTAGCCGGTGATAGCGGAGCCATCGAAAGACTGTCCGTTCTCGAAAATGCTCTCGATATTCTTGGTGCTTACAGCCAGGCTCTTCAACACTCCGTTCAGGTCAGTGAACTGGAGCCTAGCAAACTTTATGTTGTTATCTTTTATCTCGTTGACCACTTGGGTCACTTTTTCCTTCCAGACCGCATCCTTGAAGTTCTTCATATTCCCACCGATCAAATAACAATCCACACAAAATATTTCTGTGCATATATAAAACTTTCCAAGGAATTTCTGAACAAAGTTTAGTAAAGCTAGACTGTTTTAGAAAAATTTCATGAGGGCGTCGAAGATCGGAATAAAAATTGGGAAAAAAGGTATCTGGGCCTACTTCTGGTTTGCCCAAAGGCTGTGTATGTTGCAGTACTCCCTGGCCTTCTTGACTTCCTTGGTCGCCTCGAACTCGGCCTCCGGTGAGTCCTCGGGTGTAAGGAACCTGATCATTACCGTGTCGCCAGTTGATGCCTCTATCCACTCTATGTAGTGCTCTGGCGTCATGGGGTGCGGAGTCGATCCGACCTTTACCCTGTACCCCTTCTCCGTCTTCTCGATCACTGGGACATGCTTCTCCTTCCCCATGTCCGCTGTCTTCTCTGCTTGGAGCTTCATGGGCTTCCCGCAGCAAACCAGCTGCCCGGCACCCGCATGCATCACCATAACTATGTTCCCGCAGACCTCGCACTTGTATACCTGCATCCTCTCTGTCATTTTCCCACCTCCTCAAGCTTCCTGTAGCAGAACCACCAGTCGAAGCCCTCACACTTCTTGAGCCGCTCCTTCGCATCCTTCACATTGTTCGGCGGGGGAACTATCGCCTTATCGCCTATGATCTCGTTGTTCGGCCAGTTCGCTGGGAGCGCCACATTCTCCTTGTCGCTGACCTGGAGCGCCTTCAGGAACCTCAGGATCTCGTCCATGTTCCTCCCAACAGAGAGCGGGTAGTAGAGTATCCCCCTGATGATCCCTTCTGGGTCAATTATGAATGTCGCCCTTACTGCCTGCGTCCCCTTCGCTTCAGGGTGGAGCATCCCGTAGAGCGCCGCTATCCTTCCCGTATTGTCCGCTATGATCGGGAATGGTATTTCTACCTTAATCTTCTCTGATATCCACTCCTCCCACTTTATATGCGAATACACTTGGTCGATCGAAAGCCCGACTAGCTCGGCATTCATCTCCTTGAACTTGTCGTACCTCTTCGCGAAGGCAACGAACTCTGTGGTGCACACCGGGGTGAAGTCTGCAGGGTGGCTGAAAAGTATCGCCCATTTCCCCTTGAAGTCTGCCGGGAAGTTTATCGGCCCTTTTGTGGTCTGCGCGGAGAATGCGGGCGCTGGGTCGCCTATCAGTGGAAGCCTCATAATTTCTGAAATATTGATCACCTATTCTTATGCTCTCTTCCTCCTTAATAAGCTTTAGATGGATCAGGAAAAGCTTAACTACCGAGTTGACACAGACTTAGCCGATGCCGATCTCAACCAAGACTGCGGAAGCGATTGCGCTTTTCAACAGGATGCACTCTGGGGAGGTCAGCGCCGAGGCCCTTAAAGAGGGGGGGCGGCGGCTCGTAGTCCTGTTTGGCGGGAAGGCCAGCCAGAGCTGCTGCGCCGGGGACTACTTTGAAGACCTTGCCTCGATTCTGAGGGATTCGCACGGCGTGGATTACGCCGCTTGGGAGTGTTTGCCAGCCGGAGAGATGGGGAGTGACTTTGAGGTGACATACGCAAGGCTGGACTTCATCGAGGAGCTCAAGGGAATCGTCGAGTCTATCCGCCCCCGCGTCGAGGATCGGATCAGGGAGTTCGAGGCGATAGGAAGGCGCATGGATCCCGGAGAGATCTTCAGCGAGCTCTGCTTCTGCATCCTCACGGCAAACTACACCGCAGAGGGTGGGATCAGGATACAGGAGAGCCTAAGGGATCAATTCATGGCCAAGCCTCTGCAAGAGATGGCTTGCTGCCTTAGGTCGCTCGGGCACAGGTTCCCTAACAAGCGCGCGGAGTTCATATGCGGGGCGAGGCAGCTCTGCGACGGGATCCTCCAGGCGCTGAAAATGGACGACCGGGCGGCTAGGGAGTGGCTAGCCGAGAACGTCAAGGGTTTGGGTTACAAGGAGGCTAGCCACTTCCTGAGGAATGTCGGCCGTAAGGACGTCGCCATAATAGACCGGCACATACTCCGCTTTCTCCACCAGAAGGGCCTCATCGACTCAATCCCGCAGCCCCTCTCGCGCGGGAGATACCTCTCGATCGAGCGGCTCCTGTCCGCAATCTCCGGAGCCCTGGGCGTAAGCCTTGCGGAGCTGGATCTCTACCTCTGGTATGCGATGACGGGTAAGGTTTTGAAGTAAGGCTCGGCCCCCGTCCTTTGAGTGGGTGTTTCCAGAACATAGCAGGATTCGGGAATGCCAAATGAGATCCTGGTGTTGCTTTAAAGGCTCGGGGATCTTAGTTTGAGACCGTTGCAGATTATCCGCTCATGCACATCAAATTATGGCATTCCTATGAAATGCCGGGGAATTTCGCTTTCGCATGAAAGGCTGCAAAAAAGGGAAGCATTTCAGTGCGTAACTGGGCGAACTGCCTAATTGTATGACCGGCAGAAAATATCGTTAAAAGTGCATTCTCTTTAAAAAGTCAATCCTTCATGCCGTTATTTTTATTGATTAACTGCTGCAGGCATCTGTACCGCTGCATGAACTCTCTCCCTTTCTCTGTGGTACAATACTTCGTTCCATCCCCAAGGGTGCAAAGGAGACCGTGTTGAACCAGCAGCCTGATGTGCTCTTCTGCACGGAGGAAATTGAGGTTTGCATTGTAAACAATTGCGGTCTTGTTGACCCCGCCTTTCTTGTCCGCTACTTCTAATATTGATGAGAACACGTCAAACAGTGCCCTCTTAGACTTTCCCAAATATTTCCCCCATTTCCCCCTTTTGCTGTAGGATAACAGCCAAGTATAGAACTGACGCATCTAAATTATATTATTTAAATAATATAAAAACATTCTTATGTTTACCTGTAATACAGAAATTAAATAAAAACTGAAATTTTAGGCTTGAGGAATCTTGTATGTGTACCTGGTGCCGTCGTCAATCACCGAGAACAGGTGCTCCTTATCAGTCAATGTGTGCAAGATTGGTCTTGCCAGAATCTCGGCTAGCTTCTTTAGCTCCTCAAAGTCCCTGACTTCAACGTTTTTGGCCGTTTCCTCTTCCTCGATCTTGGCTTTAACTATTAGATCCTTGTTTTCCCTCAGTATCTGCTCAACTATCTCCGAACTGGTCTTTGGCGGGCGTCTCCTGTAATATGTCCATACCATAAATCCGAGCCCTGCCAGCGATGCAATTGTAGCGATCGTGAACAAGATCCTCTGATTGTTTACATACTCGTATGCGATTCGCCTAGTCTCAACTAATTTCCCGTCCTTTATTGTGCTTAAAGGGGAGACCGTCAAATATCTGCCTCCTACGTCCTGCCTGAAAGAGATGTTTGTCTCTGACACAAATTTCTCCTCAACATTTCCTGCTGACGTTAGTGCACTGATGGTTATCGTAGGCCTAACCCTCAGGTTGTACTCAGTTGTGCTCGTCCCAGTCTCTAGGTCAAGCAGCTTCACGAACGCGTCTAGGGCACTCTTGTTCACGCAGAGATGGAATCTGGGATCTTCGATGCTGAGGTTGACCAAGGCGGCTGCCTCAGCAGCAGTCAACTCCCTACTCCACCTGTTTGGCGACTCTATTGCTAGTTTAAGGGAAAGCTCGGTATCCAGTCTACTCACGGATGCGTTTGTAACAAAGCTGTATGCAAAGTAGAGATCCATCCGCTCGAGCAGGTTGGTGTAGATCCTCTGGGTATCCGGGCCGACTTCCGTCATATTGTAAATCAGGTTTGGTGCAATATGAGCCACATAGTCGTAAGTACCTGTATGCCTGTATGCTGCCTTAATCATGGTTTCGACACTTTCTGCCGGGCTCATGTAGGCGTAGGCGAGCCCAACAGTGCTGATCGTTGTGGCTAATATGAATACAACGATTGCAACTTTTAATATTGAAATCTTCATAGTTATATTCATCTCTTTCAAATTATTAAATTTTTACAAAAAAATTCGGTCAGGGGCTGTACTCCCAAGGCGTAGAGTAAGGCAATTGGGTCAATATTGTCGAGATATGGTTCTCATCCTCATCAGAGATTGATATCGAGAGGGTCCCTGTTTTCGCCAGGAGGTCGCCGCTGCTCCCTTTGGCAGAGACAGATGCCCCCTGATTGATTATGTATGTTGCATCGCCCGATGTTGGCTCGTACCAGCCGGCAGGATTCTGGAGAGTCTGAATCCACATCTCGAGGCAGAGCCCTTCCCCCTCTTGGAGCTCCCCGATCTCCCAAACTATGTAATCCTTGCTGAAGTTACCGGGTCCAGGGAAGCTCAGTATAGTCACGTCCCCCCTGTCCACACTCCAGTTGATAACGCCAAACTGGTTCTCCAGCCTGTCGGTGACTGCCACATCCGTGAGCGTCTCATTGCCACAGTTGTGGACGCAGATCATGATCTTGAACTTCGTGGGGAAATAGGGTGGATTCGCATTCCCGATGTGTATGAGGCTCGTCCTCTCGGAGATGTCCTCCCCAGTTGTAGCGTTGGTGAAAGCGCCGTCTAGGGTCTTCTGTATGCCTATGCACGGGCCCTCGACACCTCCGCCCCAGAAACCCGTATGTACTGCCCCCTGGATCTCGAGCGTCTGGAAGAACAGTGAGTATGTGTTTCCGAGCGCGGCCAAAATTAAAACCGGCAAGAATCCAACAATCAGAATCTCTTTAACTTTTTTTCTTGACCTATGTCTCATGTTTTCTGTACACCTTCTTCAATATTCTGCGTGCCTACCGTCTGAGGCCCCCAAAAGCTTGGGGCGATCGAAGCCTGAGCCCCCCATCCCCTGATACCGATCTGAACGAGGTTGGAAACGAAGTCCCTGAGGTATATCGTTAACAACCCGATCTTTGGGACAACCTGCACAACCTTCCCGATCTTGCCTGTCGCGCTTATCAGATCATCGGCCACGTTGTTAGCGTCGCCCTTTGTAGTGATTATGTAGGCTTTTCCTGAAGGCTCGATGCTGACAACCCTGTGGGTTATTGATATTCCGTACCCGGCCCTCGTGTACTGGACGATGTCGCCTACCTTTATGCTGCTGGGATCTGAAGGTACCACTATCACAACATCGCCGATCTCTAGCGTGGGGCTCATACTATTGCTGGCGACGACCGAAGGCTTGAACCCGAGCAGGCCTGTAGGGATCCAGAGTATCGTCATAGCCACGATCAGGACCAGGACCCATGGCAGTGCCGAGGTCTTTTTCGGGAATTTCCTGAGATCGGTCTTCCTGATCAGCCCGTACCTGATCAACCTCCCCGTTCTTACTCCTTCATTCAAGAACAGCAGCCCAAGGGCAGGGATTGCTGTGTTCACGAGCCCCCTGACTGCCCAGTCAGGATTCGGAAGTATGGGGGAAAGCCATTGGAATGCCTGCAGGGGGAGCATGTATGCGAGTGATGAAGTCGGCCCCCCGAGGAGCGCCAGGTACGAGGCCGCGAAGTTAATCGCGAATGCTGGGATCCATCTCCCGCCAAAAAATTCGAAGAAACTAGCCCCTTGGAGTGCAGCTGTGTACGCCGCAAAATTGAAAGATATTATGGTGAAGAGGATGGAGACCAAAACAAGCCCAAGAAAGATCCTCTTCCTGG
>JAULTB010000053.1:0-720 GCA_038801655.1 Candidatus Methanosuratincola thermotaenarum
ACATACTTCGTCCAGGAGGAAACCTTCTCGAAGTTGAGGCTCACCTGGACGTCCAGCCCGGACCTGGAGGCCCTCTTCGCGTCCCTGATTGTCTTGGCGACAGAGAGGAAAGCCTTCATCGGGACGCATCCCCGGTTGAGGCATGTCCCGCCGACCTGGTCCTTCTCTATGAGCGCCACCTTCTTCCCAAGCTGCGCTGATCTCAGGGCGCAGACGTAACCCCCGGGACCGCCGCCGATCACCGCGACATCGTAGTGCTTCTCCATCAAACCACCGCCATGTCAACAATCGAGTGCAGATGTCAGGAGAATGGCATTAGGCGGCAAAAAAAGAATTCGGTCCCCCTCCGCCCTGCTCGGTGTGCTCAGCAGGCTTCGATCGAGAGGTTGTTGAGCCTAGCGCAGATCGCAGCCTCCTCCGCAGCCCCGCGATGTACCTGTCAGTCTTCACTAGGCGGTCGTTTGCATATGATTATAACATCGACCCCATTCTCTGCAAACGCTTAAGCTCGCAAAGACCTGCCACACATCATCAAGAATCTACGGAAAAGCGCCTTGCTGAGTGTGATGTTTAGCAGGATCTCGTTGATTCCCCTCATCTGCCTAGCCATTATGAATGACCCAGCGACCCCGGCGAGAATCGCGGTGGCTTTGCTCGCAGACTCACCACTTATCATGACCATTTAGTATGGCGCCATGTCTCCTCGCGGCGGTACCGGAA
>JAULTB010000053.1:730-6777 GCA_038801655.1 Candidatus Methanosuratincola thermotaenarum
GTCTTTTAGGAAACGCCGTCTACGGTTACAGATGCTCAGATTCCCGAGCCTGGCATGTTTTGCCTATGCAGGGTGAACGAAGTCCAGCACGACAGCCACCAGACAAACCAATAACGGATCCGCTAAGGAAGATGTCCGCGAATACGGATGCCATCTCAGGATGAGGAAGAGCGGGCTTCCTTGGAGTCGGTCATCTCGGAACCCGTGCGATGAGGCAGAGCCCTTTCCTAAATTTTTCCTAATGGATCGTTTAAGGAAAACCTTAATAGCAGATATACCGTAAACCCTAATTAGGGAATTCTACTTATGGAAAGGAAGATCAAGACGAGCATAATGATCAATCGCGATCTATGGGAGGATCTGAGGTCGAGGGTGGGAGGGAGAGGAGGAACCAAGGCCCTCAGCAGGGCTGTTGAGGAGGCAATAGAGGATGAGACTGGGGACTCCCTATTCGTCGAGGCGCTCAGTGCGATGCTCGGTGAAAAGGAGATCCAGCTGGGAGTTTTGCCTGTGAAGCCTAGAGTTCCGACGGATGCAGGCACGGCAATCAGAGAGATGAGGGAAGGCAGTGTCTGATGCCGACTGCAACGATTTACCTTGACTCTAGCGCGATTGCGAAACGCTACATAGAGGAGGAGGGCAGCGAGACCGTCAACGGGATCTACCACAAGGCATTGAGCGGCGAGCTCAGGCTCGCTTTCTCGGCGTGGAATGTGGGTGAAGTGCTCGGCGTTTTTGACAAGTATTTCAGGCGGGAATGGCTAAGCGAAGAGGATCGCGAGAAGGCGAGGCGCCAGTTCATTGGCGAGACCTTGAGGCTCTTGAGGCTAAGGATCCTTAGCGCAATACCCGTTAAGGCGAGGCTGCTCGCGCAAACCTGGCCGCTGATCGGAAGGCACCAGATTTACGAGGCTGATGCCCTGCAGCTTGTCTCTGCGAGGCACATAAAAGCGCAGAGCTTTTACACCGCAGACGCGCATCTGCATGAGATAGCGCTTAAGGAAGGGATCGGGAGCTTTTGTCTCTGCTGAAATAAAACCAGGAGCCCCGGAGCTGATCGGCGGCATTCGGACTCGGAAAGCCACACGACCGAAGCTCGGCAGCTCCAGATTCTGAATCATGGCGAGGTTGAAGGCAGGTCTCGTTCGGTACCGCATCCGTTGGATCCTGGCGGAGACTCCTGATCTTGGGCAGGGCGCAGTGGAGAGAAAAAGAGAGGCGCCCATCTGCGTTAGGGATAAAAATTATAGCTAATAGCCACGGGTATGGGCGATCCACAAATACCTGACCAATCGCCAATGCACTGACGCCAGCGAAAGTGGACAAGAACAGCGTAACGCTTTAGGGTCGAGGCAGCTTCCCGCTAGGAGCTTAACCCCACCTTCTTAGAGGTTCGCAAGAACACCAATGCTTCAGCGGGAATGCTATGCCAGTAAAGTTACTCGTAGGGAACGGATCGGAAAGCCTTGTGGGGGAAAATGGATCAGCAGGCTTCGACGATCGAGAGGTTGTTGAGCCTCGCGCAGATCGCAGCCTCCTCCGCAGCCCCCTCGCCCTCGACGATGTACCTGTCAGTCTTCACCAGCCTGTCGTTCCTGAGCTCCACGCCCTTCTGCCTGTAGACCTTGAACCCGCGCCGCTTCAGCCCGCCCGCCATCATCCTGTACACCTTGGCAGGGAGGTCGATCATCGTTGGGGAGTAGATCACGATCTCATCCTCGTGCCAGACGAGGTCATCGATCTCCTCGACCAGCGGGCGGCCCAAAGAGAGCTCCCGCTTCTCAGCCTCCTCCTCAGCCTCGTCGATTATCTTCTTCAGCGACTTCCTCGGCTTTCGCCTGGGCATCAGCAGCACCTTATAAAATACTCGGCGGAGGGGGGATTTAGGGTTTTGGGTTGGGGCAGTTCATCCATCCCAAGGAAAAAATGAAAATATTTTATGATGCATAACAAGTAAAAGAACAAAGGAAGGAATCCAGACGATTGGGACGGAACAAGGTTCAAGACGGGGCTGAGCATAATTGTTCATTGCATTCGGCAAAACGCGCCGATATGGCCCGCCTGAAAGAGGCGTTTTAATTTGAGGGCAAGGAAAATGACCTTTTGATTTCAGGATCGGATCATCTTCTGTCAGACTGCTAAATTGAGGGGGCGTTAACAACGGACCATCACCGGAACCCCACTAGAAACCCCGCTCAGTGTCAATTGAATGATTACAAGGGCGCAAATATAAAGCAGCAAACGGGCATTTGGGTCAAAATGGAAAAAAGCAGATCATTCCTTCTCGAGCACAACAGCGGTCCCGTAGGCGAAGACTTCAGCGGCTCCGGCAGCCACCGACGAGGTCATGAACCTGATCCCGATGACGCCGTTCGCGCCCATCTCCTTCGCGTTCTGGATCATCCCCTTAAGGGCAATATCCCTAGCCTCGGCGAGCATCTCGGTATATTCCTTAACCTCGCCGCCTACGATGTTCCTCAGCCCGGCTACGATGTCCTTGCCGAGGTGCTTAGCCCTCACGGTCGCGCCCCTGGCTATCCCGAGTATCTTCGCGACCCTGAATCCCGGGACCTGCTCGGTTGTCGTTACGATTATATCCTCCATTGCTGACACCTTTGGAATAACAGGTAATTGGTCAGTAGATTTATCCTTTGCGACCCATTTTGATTACGGCATCTGTCAATCCAAAAAAGCCCTGCAATAGCCAATTTTGTATGCCGCAAGGATTCCGAATGGGATTGCAAACTTTGAAGCGAACATTTCTGAACGCAGGCTTTCGCGCCAATTTCTAAAAACGCCTGATCCGAGAACAGGCCAGATACGAAGATGACAATACGTTAGGACGCTGAAGCCAAAAAAACAAAAAAGGACGGAAATTCTTAACATGCCTAAACCAGGAATCCTAAGAAGGGGTTAAATGGTGCGAGGTTTGTCTTGACCAAAGATTCGAATTTATTGACCCCTTTTTCTGGATCCCTGTTCTGCGCCTTGATCCACTCCTCAAGTTTTTGGAGCGCCTTTCCGGATCCTATGGCGTCGGACGCAACAGCCGCTCCGTCAGCGATTGAATCGGACTTCCCTGATAGATAAATCAGGGCACCTGCATTCGCAGCCGTAATCGCTGCCTTGGGGCGATCCTCGCCTGAAAGAGCCCTTACAAGCGCCAAGGCCTCGCCCTTTGGATCCGAGGATGCCAGTATCTCTGACTCTTCCACAGTCTCTAGTGCACCGACATCTTTGGGGGATAGCTCATAAGTCGATACTGCTCCATCGTCGAAGAGCTCGGCGACATATGTCTCCCCTATGATCGAGATCTCATCAATACTCTTCCCTGTCCTGCTGCTGGTGCCGCTAACCACGAGCGCACGCTTGTAACCTATCTCGCGCATCACCTCGGCAACCGAGATCAGGAGGTCGCGGCTGTATATGCCCCTGAGGCCTATCCTCGGCATTGCTGGGTTGGCAAGCGATGCGGCGATATTAAGTATTGAACCGAACCGTATGTCCTTCAGGATCCTGGCGAGGCCTGGGTGAAGCGCGGGGTTCATCCCGTTGAATATGCCTATGTTGCAGCGCTCTATGCTCCTCTTCACACACTCGACTGGGCAGTCAACATCAATGCCAAGAGCCTCTGCAACGTCAATAGCCCCGCATTTGGAGGTGATTGCGCGGGCAGCGTGCTTGACAACAGGGATCCCGCAGCTTGCAGCAACAATGGAAGAGGCAGTGCTCACATTGAAAGTCTTCAGTTCGTCCATACCAGTGCCGCTGTTCTCCACGAGCTTCATGCCGGGGATCTCGACCTTGGGGGTGTCATATTCATAAACTGCCTCCCAGCAGCCTGCGACCTCCTCTGCTGTGGGGCCCTTGGCAGTGAGGGCCGCAAGGAAAGCCCCTGCGGGGATGTCGGGCTGCTCCTTGAACAGGACCTGGCGCATCATCTCCTTCACTTCTTGCCTGCTCAAATTCCTCCGCTTTATCAACGCGTCCACCTTTAGACCAAAATCTCTCAACGAGGGCCCTTCTCCAACCATGGTTACCACTATGGTTGGAATATCCATCCATAGTATTATAAAAATTGTGGATTCTGATCTTGGCACCATCACGGCAAAAAGATCAGTCAGTCACAACTGCCCTAAGCTGCTTTTTCTCCTCCACGGATCGGAGCCCCTCCTCAATATCCTCCAGCCTGACGGTCCGGACGGTCAACCAATCCAATCTCAGATCTTTGGCCAACAGGTTGATAGCCGACCTATTTTGGGCGGATGTACACCCATAAGCACCTACCACCATCTTCTCCTCGTAATGGATTAGGTTCAGGTCAATGGTCTTCATGGACTCTGGGTAGGGCAGCCCCGAAAAAAGGCATAGCCTCCCGCCCTTAGCTAGCAAGTCGAAAAGCGGGTAAAGCACTGCCGCACCCCCGAAAGCAGGGATTATCGCGTCTGCCCCCCTGCCGTCGGTCTCTTCGTAAACCGCATTCCTCAAATCCTCGTTGCCTGGGTCAATCACCCTGTCAAAGCCAGCCTTTTTTGCAAGATCAATCCTTTCCCTCATTACCTCGGCGATCATGACGCGGGCACCCCTCAGCTTTGCGATCGACGCGTTGAGCAGCCCCATTGTGCCGGCGCCCAAGATGAGCACGGTGTCATTTGGAGACATGCCGATTTTCTCTGCGCAGTTTAGGCAGCAGGCAAGGGGCTCCGTGAGAGTTGCCTTTTCGTAGCTTAAGGTCGAGGGGATTCTGTTCACGCCAGCTATCCTGACCGACTCAGGAGGGACCTTCATCATTTCGGCGAATCCGCCATCATAAGAAAATCCGATGATCTTTATCCTTGGGCAAAGGTTATCCCTGCCCGTAATGCAGTTGCGGCATTCCCCGCAGACCACTCCTGGGAATATCTGGACGCGGTCCCCCACCGAGAAGTCATCATTCCTGCTCTCGACGACCACGCCGACGACTTCGTGGCCCAATATCCTGGGACACTGGAGGTCCCTTTGACCCTTCCTCCACATCTTAACATCGGTGCTGCAGATCCCGCATGCCCTCACGCCTATCACGAGCCCGCCAGGATCTGCCACGGGATCATCGACATCCTTAACAGCGATTTTTCCAACTGACTCTAAGACTGCTGCCTTCATTTGAACCACTTACATCAGGGATTTCATTACAAACATCCCTTTTTTGCAATTTAAAATTGGTGAATGCATCATAAAGGCTGAGGATAAGGGGCGCAAACCCCATTTTTAAGCCCTCATTCCTAATCCCTGCGGATAAGGGCATTATTGGCGCTGGGCAAGACAGACTAGCGTCCGGACGGGGATAGATCAGTAATAGCCATTTCCGATAGCCAACGACGGCCTGCAATGCCAATCTGCTGGATCATCTCGTCGAGAGGATCAGCCCCAGTATTACGAGGGCGGATCCGAGGAAGAAGGTCCCGTCAAGGCGTTCCCCCAAGAATATGAACGCAAATGCTGAGGCTATCACGGGGATAAGGAAGAGGTAGGACCCAGCCTCCGAGGCGGTTACCTCAGCGAGGGCCCTGTTCCAGAGCAGGTACCCCACGGCAGAGGAGAAGACGCCAAGCATGACCAGCGAAAGCCAAGAAGAAGGGAGGACTGGGACTGCGAATCCCTCAGCTGCCAAGGCAATGGGGGCAAGGAAGATCATCCCGAAGAGCGTGGAGTAGAGCGTAATCTCGAGGGGGCTGCTCCTGAGGAGCCTCTTCTTCGTGTATAGTGAGTAGGCAACCCAAGAGAAGACCGAGCCGAGGCAAATCAAGTCTCCCAGGAATGAGGGGCTCCCGAAAGAGATGCCGTCCCTTAGGACCACCAGGACTACCCCGGCGAATGCGATGAGGATCCCTGAGGCTTTCGCCTTGGAGAGCCTCTCGCCAAGGAGGATCCGGCTGAAGAAGGCTATGAAGACGGGGTTCGAGGCGATTATGACGCTGGACTCTGAGGCGCTGGTGTAACCCATCCCGACGTTCTGGAAGAGGTGGTATAGCGTTACCCCATTCAGCCCCAGGAAGAGGAGCGGCACC
>JAULTB010000004.1:0-37063 GCA_038801655.1 Candidatus Methanosuratincola thermotaenarum
CCGTACATCACGGAGCTACTGGTGGCTGGGGTCGACGAGACCGGCCCGAATGTCTTTGAGGCAGACATCAGCGGCGCAGTGACAGATGAGATGTTCACCTCCTCGGGATCTGGTTCACCCATGGCTTATGGCGTCCTTGAGGCGTCATACAAGGATGGGATCACGGTCAAGGAGGGCGCTGAGATCGCGAAGAGGGCGGTGAGGTCTGCGATGGAGAGGGATCCCGGATCTGGAAATGGCGTCCAAGTCATGATAATCACGGAGAAGGGTTCGGAGTTTACGGATGCGGGGGGTGCTGCATAGATGTTGCCAAGGGGATATGAAGGGGCTTATATGATGTACACCCCAGATGGGCGCCTTGTCCAAGTAGAGTATGCAGCCGAGGCGGCAAAATATGGTTCGCCCGTGGTCGCGGTGCGTGGTAAAGGATTTGCAGTGATGGTGGCGCGGACGAAAGAGCCTGATCCGCTCCTGGATCCAATGGAGAAGATACACATGGTAGACGAGAACATAGGAATCGCTGGTGCCGGTTTCACGGGTGACATACAGCTGCTGGTCGATCAGGCCAGGATCGAAGCACAGCGCCACAGGCTTGTCTTCGAGGACCCAATAGACGTGAAGACGCTTGTTAACCAGCTGGGGCAATTCATGTACCAGTTCACCCGATACGGGAACGTGAGGCCTCTTGGCGCCTCTCTCATAGTAATGGGCTCAGACAGAGTGGGCAACCACATATTCCAGCTTGACACCAGGGGTCTGCTGCTCAGCGGGAAGGCCCTCGCTATAGGAAAGAACAGCGAGGCTGCAATCTCATTGCTGAGGGGCGAGTACAAGCCCGATATCGGCATGAGGGATGCAGTCAACCTGGCTGTGAAGGCGCTCTCGAGCGCCGAGGACGGCGAGAGCCCTGTTGAGGTTGGCATTGCTAAGGGCATGTCCTTCAAGAAGATGTGCCTGAGGGATGCTCTCGAATCCAGGGAGTAGCCGTTTGGAAATTCTCTTTCCTTTTTTTAGATTGCCTCAATCAATGGCATCCGATCCACAAAATGTCTTTTATTACCTCGCTGCTTTTCTATAATGGTGCGGATGTTGATAGACGTACATGCCCACCTGACTGATCCTGCGTTCAGCGACCTTCCTGAAGTGATAAAAAGGGCAAAAGCTGCAGGGGTTGCCGCAGTGGTGACTTCGATAACAGACCCTGCGGATCTGCCCAAAGCAAAGAGCATAATCGAGCAGTATTGCGGCTATGTGTATCTTACCGTTGGCCTTGATCCTGCACTCCTTTCTGAGGAGAAGCTCAGCGCATTCAGGTCGGCTCTGAAAGCTTCCCCTATAGTGGGGGTTGGGGAGGTCGGTCTGGATCACTTCTACGTCAGGGATGCATCCCTCAGGGAAATCCAGGAGCGGCATTTCAGGGAGTGCATAAGGATCGCCATTTCGATGGACAAGCCCTTGGTGATCCATTCGAGAAGCGCCGGGCGGAAGGCATTGGAGGTGCTGTACTCGGAAGGAGCAGAAAGGGTCCTCATGCATGCCTTCGACGGGAAGGCCGGGGACGCCTTGGCTGCGGCAAAAAAGGGATATTTCTTCTCCATCCCGACTTCAGTGGTGCATTCGGATCAGAAGCAGAAGCTGGCCCGCCTTTTGCCGATCGAATCGTTGATGCTTGAGACCGACTCCCCTGTCCTCTCGCCTGCCAGGGGTGAGCGAAATGAGCCTGCAAACTTGATTCACTCTGCGAGGAAGGTGGCTGAAATTAAGAGGATCCCGCTTGAGAAGGTCGTTGAGGCCACCTCTGCAAATGCATCGGGCTTCTACATGATAACCGTCTGAAATTTACTAGTTCATGGTAATTGATTCTTTCATTTAAAAAAAATTTTTATATGACCTAATAAAAGTTAGAGTTGGCTATGGGGTATTGGTTTATGAAGACCTCGTACATAATAGGTTTGGTTGTTGTGGCAATCATAGTGATCGCAGGGGCTTACTACTACACGACAACCCTGAGTCCGCAGCCTCAGCAGTTCAAGGTAGCCGCCATCTACATCTCCCCATTGGAGGAACCATGGAACCAGGCGCTGCACCAGTCGCTGTTGAAGGCGAAGGATGAACTCGGAATCGTGTACAACTACTCCGAGAACGTTGGCGACTCGACCGTTGCGATGGTGATGACACAGTACGTCTCAGCCGGATTCAAAATGATCTTCCCGCACAGCTGGAGTTACCACCCTGTGACAAATGCGACCGCAGCCCAGTACAGAAGCGTATTCTTCGCGCAGGGCTCAGGCATGAACATGGAATACGGGAACAACACGGTCCTCTATGACTACCACATTCAGGAAGCCGCCTATGTGGCTGGCGCAATCGCTGCTAAGATAACCAACACAAGCAAGATAGGGATCGTAACCGCGTTCCCGGGTGTCGGGGATGTGGACAACCTGCTGAACGGCTTCATTGCAGGGGCCAAGTCGGTCAATCCAAACGTGACTATAGTCATATCCTACATATATGACTGGTATGCACCGTCAAAAGCGAAGGAGGCTGCCGCTGGGCTTATCGAGTCCGGCGTTGACGTGATATACTCCGAGAGATACGGCGTCTTCGAGGCATGCAAGGACAGCACTGGCAAGATAATTGCCTATGCTTTCGGCAACATCGTGGATCAGAACAACGCTTCTGATGCTGTGATCGGGAGCGTAGTGTGGGACACCTACCCGATGGTAAAGGAGCTCATACAGCGAGCCCAGAATGGGACTTTCACCCCTGGGGATTACATCGCCTCAATGAGAGAGGGCACATCCAAGTTCGTCTGGAACCCAGTCAACGCTGCCAAATTCCCTGATGCCAAGGCATACAGCGACACCCTTGTGCAGCAGATAATCAATGGCTCGGTGGTAGTCCCTCTCAACTTCGGTCCACCGAGCCCATAAGGGGTGGCAATCACGCCACTTTCTTCCCCTTTTTTTGAGAAAAGAGAGGCCAGCTCAACGCCTCAGAATGAAGAATATGCGATATTCCTAAATAACATATCCAAGACGTTCCCGAACGGCACCGTGGCAAACAAGGATGTGACCTTGGGGATATTGAGGGGCGAGGTCCATGCCATACTCGGTGAGAACGGCGCCGGGAAGACCACGCTGATGAGGATAATCTCCGGGATCCTGAAACCGGACTCGGGGGAAATTTTCATTGACGGGAAGCCAGTGAAAATAAGGGATCCAAGGGACGCGTCCCGGCTCGGGATAGGCATGGTGCACCAGCACTTCACGCTCATCCCTGAGTTCACTGTGCGGGAGAACATTGCCCTGGTCCTTGCAACCTCACCTTGGCTGGATCTGAAAAAAGTTGACGAGAAGATATACGCCGTATCGAAGGATATGGGGCTCGAGATCGACCCCGAATCGAAGATCGAGAGCCTGCCCGTTGGCAAGAGGCAGCTAGTTGAGATCCTCCGCCTCCTCTGCCAGGACGTTAGAATCCTGATACTTGACGAGCCTACTTCGGTCTTGACGCCGATCGAAGTTGATTCCTTCTTCAAGATGATAATGAATCTGAGGTCGTCAGGAAAGACCATTGTGCTAATCACCCACAAGATGAAAGAGGCTCTTCAGATAAGTGACCGGATAACTGTACTCCGGGGCGGGAAGGTGATCAGGACTATCCCGACCTCGGAGGCAAATGAAGCCCTCTTGGCGTCGCTTGTGGTCGAGGGCATGCTTCCAGCCCCAACGCTGAGGCGCGGCGCCCCGGGGGATGTTGTTCTAAAAGCCGAGTCCCTCAAAGTGAAAGATGACCGCGGGAGGACTGCGGTTGATGGCCTGAACTTGACGGTCAGATCCGGGGAGATTGTCGGGATCGCGGGCGTGGCAGGCAACGGCCAGAAGGAACTGGTGGAGGCTATAACCGGTCTAAGGAAGGTCGAGTCAGGGGCGGTCAAGCTCTTGTCGCAAGACATCACGAATAAACCGACACGATTCATAATCGAGAAGGGCATCTCCTACATACCTGAGGACAGGATGCATAGGGGCGTGGTGCTCACAATGGGCGTCCACGAAAACTTGGCTTTAAAGTGCATCGAGAGGTCGCCGATGAGCAAGAGCAAGATAATTGACAGGAGATCGATGGTGAAGAATGCCGAGAGCCTGATATCGAAGTTCTCGATAAAGGCTTCGGACCCGTGCACTTCTGTCGAGAATCTCTCAGGCGGTAACATACAGAAGCTTATAGTTGCAAGGGAGCTCTCAAATGGCGGGCTTGTCCTCATAGCGGAGCAGCCGACCGCCGGATTGGACATAAAGGCATCAGAGGCTGTGCACCAAAAGCTAGTGGAATTGAGGTCGAGGGGAGTTGGGATCCTGTTGGTCTCCTCAGACCTTGACGAGATAATGAAGTTGAGCGACAGGATATGCGTGATCTTCGGTGGCAAGATCGTTGGGGAGTTCGTGCCAGAGAACCTGGATATCGAAAGGCTCTCCAGGTTGATGCTGGGGGCTGAATGATTTGGTGGGGCGCCAGCTGACAATCTCAAGGGGCACAAAGCGATCGATTGTCAAGGCATTGCTGTCGGTGGTGCTGACGCTTGCCGTGACTTCGGTTGTCTTCCTGATTAACAACGTCAACCCAATCTTAGCATTTATCTACATGTTCCAGGGGGCTTTCGGTGACATAAACCTCGTTTCTGAGACCCTGATAAGGATGACCCCCATACTGATAGTCTCACTGGGCCTGGCCGTATCTTTCAAGTGCAAGATATGGAACATCGGGGCAGAGGGACAGCTCTACATAGGTGCGATGCTTGGCACCATCGTCGCGATCGGCGTAGGCGGCGGTCCGCTGTCTTTGTTGGCTGCGCTGGTCGCCGGGGCGGCTGGCGGTCTCCTCTGGGCTGCAGGGCCTGCATTGATGAAGGTCAAGCTCGGAATCAACGAGGTGATAACAACATTCCTGATGAACTTTGTCGGGATCTATCTCGTGCAGTGGATGATCTCTTACCCTTTCAGGAGCCCTGATACCTACTTCCCTGAGTCTTCTGCAATTCCATCCTCATCCGCCCTGGCAGTAATCCTGCCGGGGACCAGGCTCCACCTGGGCGTGGCCCTTGCCCTTGCGCTAATCCCTTTAGTCTATTTCCTTCTCGAGAGGACTACTTTCGGTTACAAGGTGAAGGTAGTTGGGGAAAACCCTGAAGCAGCAAGGTACGGCGGGATGGAGATAGGCAAAGTGATCTTTGCATCCCTTGTATTCAGCGGGCTGCTGGCTGGCCTCGCCGGGATTACTGAGGTGATGGGGATACAGTTCAGGGTGAGGGGTTCGCTGTCACCCGGATATGGATACACAGGCATAGTGGTGGCGCTGCTTGGCAACAATAACCCCCTGGGGGTCGCGCTTGCTTCTCTCTTCTTGGCTGCCATAATGAACGGCTCCTCGACGCTCGCCTGGACACTGAACATACCGATGGGGATAGTTGACCTTATGCAGGGGATCCTGTTCATATTCGTGCTCGCTTCTGAGCCGCTGGTGCGGCTCCTCGAGAGGCGTGGGGTGCTGAAGCTATGATCGAGCTGTTAGCCTTGACAGGTCTGGCTGCCGCCACCCTGAGGGTTGCTGCCCCGCTCCTGCTGGCCTCGCTCGGCGAGACAATCGCTGAGAGGGGAGGCATGCTGAACCTGGGACTGCAGGGTGCGATGCTCGTGGGCGCATTCTCCGGCTTCATGGGTGCCTATTTCGCTGGTAGCCTCTGGATCGGGCTGATATCAGCCATCATTGGGGGGATCCTGGCCACTATGCTCTTCGGCATTCTGGTGATAAATCTCGATCTGGATCAGGTGGTTTCCGGCCTGGCGATCAACCTCCTCGCGAGCGGCCTGACGCTTTACTTCACCAGGGTGATCTTCACGGGTGGCGTCTCGCCCTACCTGGGAGAGCTCTTCGGTCCGATGCCGATCCCGTTCCTGTGCGATATACCTGTCTTGGGGGAGGTCCTATTCACGCAGACTGGGTTCGTGTACCTGGGACTGGTATCCGTGCCTCTCATATACGTGCTTCTGACGAAGACCTCATTTGGCCTCCGCCTCAGGTCAATCGGAGAGGATCCTGTAATAGCCTCCTACCTTGGCATAAATGTCGTGAAAATGAGGTACGCTGCGCTTCTTGCAGAAGGCGTTCTTGCCGGATTGGCCGGCGGGTTGCTGACTATATCGATGTTCAACACTTTTGATCCTAGGATAGTGGCTGCGAGGGGTTTTGTCGCCGTCTCAATAGTCATCCTGGGCAGGTGGAACCCTTGGGGGGCGCTCGCGGGTTCGCTCCTCTTCGGATTCACAGAGGCCCTCTCTCTGAGGGTCGGAATAATATTCCCGGAGCTTTCAGGAGCCTCGATCAACCAGCTCTTCGCTCTGCTTCCTTACCTGGTCGCGCTCGTCGCGCTTGTTGTTGGCGGTAGAGGCGTCAGGGGCCCTGCCAGCCTGGGGAAGAGGATTGGGAGAGAGCGATGATCTCTCCTTCTATTCAAGCGTCTCTTTTGCCCATTTGGAAAAAAAGAGGGAATAATGAGAACTAGGCGATTTCGAGACCCAGGTCCGAGAGCTCTCTTGCCACTTTGTCGTAAAGACCTTGCCATTCTGCCTTGGGTCTTGCGGACGCCATGTCATAGAGCTGTTGGAACGTCTTGCCCTTGGGCGCCTTGAAGATGTCAAGCCTCTCCTCGTACCTCGGGAGTATTTTGTTCAGGATCTCGTTCGCATCAGCCCTGCCCATGCCTGCCGCGGCAGCTGCAGCCTCCTTCAGCATCCTTGCCTCAAGCCCGGTGGAGTGGTCGACCAGCTTACCTCCGCATGATCCGCAGCCCATCACGTTCATGCCTGCTACCGATGCTGCGATCCCGCCCGCAGCCGCCTCCAAGAGGAGCATCTCCTCCCCAGGTCCGCTTGCGCAGTAGCAGTCATAGACGCTCATTATCTCAGAGTTCCTCGAGAGCGCCTGCCCGACCGTGCTAATTGCCCAAAGGCCCGGACGATCCGTGCCGTTCAGGTTCTTCACGTTGGTAAGGCTGCAGTAATGGTAGCTTGCGCTGTAGCAGACGGCTCCAGCGATATGCTCTGCCACATTCACTACCGCTGTCCCCTCGGGCCCGCCTGCGTAGCCTCCCAAGATTGGGGTCATCAGGTTGCCGATGTGGATCCCGTAGCTCTGGAGGTGCTCCACGAGCGAGAGGTGCTGGAGGCTGGTCTTGAGCTCAATCATCTGGGAGACTATCATTCCGTCGCTCGGCCTCAACCCGTATGCAGGGTCCAGTGCGCAAAGCTTTGCCTCGGGGCTTACGACTGCAACGTCGTTTATGTGCATCCCTGGCCTACCTGCTTGGCTTATCGCCTCCCTCGCCCACCTGGCCAGGAGCCGCGCCGCCCTGAACTCCTGCGGCGTCCCCTTCCTTATCTTGAAGCCGTCTATTGTGGCCAGCGTCCCTGCACCCAGGGAGTCTATTGCCCCCTCCTGCGCGAAGCTCCGCAATGTCTTAACGTAGATCTCACCCTCGGTGCAGAGCGTTCCCGTCGGGCCCGCGTGTATCACAGGAGGTCGAGGATCCTCGATCCGCCTCATGTTCATCACGAACGCGTCCTTGCCCGAACCGAGCAGGATGCTTTCGGGGAGTGACTTCAGTACCATCTTTATCTCGCCCTCTTCGAACATGATTGATCGCTTCGTGGTCTGGCAGTAGAATCCCATCTCGAGCAGGAGCCTCATCGCCGCCTCGTACACATCGTCTGCCATAGAGTCATCGGTGCAGACCGGTCGCTCCGGGTCGTACCTTATGTCGTATTCCTTGACCAGCTCCCTCGTTCTCTTCATCAGCTTCATATCAAAGTCCTTCTCATCCATGAACGGGCCATCAAGCGCCCTCCTGGTCACTTCGTCAAGCCTGTAAGTCTTCATTTCATATCACCTGTTCAGAACTCCAGCCCGGTCATTTCCGAGATCTCTTTTTTCATCTTCAGGTAAGTCGCATTCCACTCTGGCTTGGGGATCACCCTTCCCACGTCATAGAGCTCCGGGAATGGCTTGCCAATGTCAGGCTTTCCTTGCTTGTCTGCGTACCTCTTCACAAGCTCGACGACGATTGCATTGGCTGACTTGCGATTGAGTTTCGATCTCACCGTTGCATGCGCCACCTCTGCCATGAACCTGGTCTCGAGCCCAGTCGCATGCGGGTACTTCCCGTTGGTGGCCGAGACCCCTAGCGGGTGGCTCCCCGTAACTACATTCGTAATCGTGTTCGCTGCCGCCTCATAGAACACCATCTCGCTCCCGGCGCCAGCCGAAGTCCAAACGTCCCCCATGATGATGAACGGGGCATTCCTTGCCATTGCCTGGCCGACGACGTTCAAGTTCCACATGCACTCTGGTGCGCTCGTGCTCATATACCTGAAGTGTATTGGGTGGCAGACATGGAAGTCCGATCCGTACATGGCCCTGCCGAGAAGGAATGAAGCAACAAAGCAGACTGCCACCCCTTCCGGTCCGCCTGCATAGCCCCCTATGATCGGGTCGACCAATGTGACATTGTGCGCCCCATACTCGTAGAAGTTGACAACCTTGGAGATCCTGTCGAAGTCCGTCTTCAGCTCGTTCAGCAGCGCTACAAGGTGCGAGTCCGTCCTCCTCATGTACCTCTCGCTGGCTATCGCAAGGTCGCCCATTGCCGAGACGCTGCTCTCCGCGGCTATGAAGCTGATGCCAGGCCTCCCTGCGCGCCTAGCTGCCTCCCTGAGCATTGACAGCTCCCTCCTTGTGGCCTGGATCTCGAGCGGCGTCTTTGTCCTGACCTTCCTCCCCTCGACCACCGCGAGCCCTCCGTTGTTGATCATGTCGACTAAGGGCTCCTTCATGTAAGATATCGCCATCGGGAGGTACCATTCCTCAGGTATGGCTGCCCCGGCCTGGCCTCCGCAGATTATAGGGGCGCGCTCGTCCTCGATCCCCCTGGCGTAGAGTATCCTGGAATCCTTGTTCTGCCCGATGATGAGCCTCCTTGGGGCCGAGATTATGCCCTCCTTCAGCTCGTACTCGTCAAACTTGACGACCCTCTTGGTGTCGATGCAGTATATTCCCGCCTCAAGCGCCAGCCTCAGCCCGGCCTCGAAGACGTCGTCCGCGAGCGAATCGTCCGAGGTGATTATCTGCTTCGGGTCGTACCTTATGTCGTATTCCTTGACCAGCTCCCTGCACTTCTTGGCAACGATCTTTAGGTCGAACTCCGTCTCTTCCATGTAAGTTCCTGTTTCAGTCCTGTCGATTACTTCCCAGATCGAGGTCATGGGGCACCTCTCCTCTGGAGGAGCTCCTTTGCCACCTTGACAGCCTCGTCCCCGTCGTCACCGTACCCGTCGGCGCCGATCGAGGCTGCCCATTCGCGCGTGACTGGGCCTCCGCCGACCATCACTAGGTAATTCCCCCTTATTCCTCTCTCTTTCAGGAGCGAGATGAGGTCCTCCATGTATGGCATCGATGTCGAGAGTAGCGTGGATGCACAGATGAAGTCAGCCTTGACCTCCTCTGCTTTCTTTATCAGCTCGTCTATCGGGACATCCCTGCCCAAGTCATAAACCTCAAAACCGTTGGCTCTCATCAGCATCGCGACGATGTTCTTGCCAATGTCATGGATGTCCCCTGTGATGGTGGCGATTACGACCTTGCTCTTGACAGTGGCTTTGCCCCGCTTTAGCGCCTCGGGCTCGAGCACTGCCAGGGCGGATTTCATCGCCTCTGCTGCAAGCATCACCTCAGGGAGGTATATCTTGAGCTGGCTGAAATCGTCTCCAACCCTGCTCATCCCCCTCATAAGCCCCTCGTTTATTGCCTTTAGGGGCTCGATCCCTGCTTCAAGGATCTTCTTAGATAGCTCTACTGCCTTGGCGTCATCTCCCGCGTAGACGGCGTTTGCCAATTCCTCGAATAACTGTGCTTCGCTCATCGGATAAAACCTCACTTGAAGTCGTCCTCGGCTGTTTTAATACTTTTTCGGTTTTCTTGCAAAATTCAGCTGTCTAGGGATAGCGCTGACATTAAAAATTGATAAAAAAAAGATAAAAAAAGAGGCAGCTTCTTGCTTCTAGCAGCTTATGCCGCTCTTGCTCAGGCAGTCCGCGACGTCCTCGAGACCCATCCTGACGAGCTTCTCCCTTGTGGGCACGCCGGTCTTCGGGTCCCATCCCTTTAGCGCATAGAAGTCGTCGAGCATCTTGTTTAGGGTCGGCTCGTCGGTGTACATGCCCTGTGACGGCCCCTCCGGTATCGGCTCCTCCAGGAACCTCCTCGGGAGCGTGTCATCCTTCCTCCTTATCCCTGTCCTGACATTGAAGGCCCTCTCCAGATCAAGAATCCGCTCGGCGACTGTTGTCAGCTCCTCCAGGGTGTAGCCGAACCCTGTGACAGGGTTTATCATGTCCACCCATTTCTGGGTGAGCGTGAACCCGAGCAGCCTCTCAAGGAAGTGGCAGTTCACTAGGCTGTCCCCGATTGTGGTCATCTGCTGCGTCCCTATGACCCACGCTGCCTTGCCCTCGACAGCCTTCCTGTCTGAGGCTCCAGCGTACTCGCCTGTGGGCCTGGGGTCATGGTGGCTGCCTCCCCTGGTCGCAGTGGAGTATCCAAGCGCCATGCCCCTCAGAGCCCTTGCGGAGTGCCCAGGTATCTCGAGCCCCTTGACCTGGATTGCGAAACGCTCCGATCCGCCTCCGATGACTCTGGCCGCCCTCAGGGATCCCTCTGCCATCAGGTTGCCTATCCCTTCCCTCTTCGCTGTCTTCTCGATGTATGCGATCATTGCGTCGTCGTTGCCGAATTTGAACTCCACGCCGTCTGTGTTCTCCTTGTTTATCAACCCCTTTTCGTACGCCTCCATCAGGAACGAGACCATCACACCGTAGCTAACGGTGTCCATGCCCCACTCGTCGCAGAGGCTGTCCCCCTTGATTATCGCGCCTAGGTCGTCGATTCCGCACATCGATCCTAGCGAGTAGATCGTCTCGTACTCCGGCCCCTCAGATATGGCGCCCTTCCACTTGCCCGACTTCGCTGAGAAGACCTTGCTGCAGGCGATCGGGCACGCAGGGCACGCCGTGTCCTTGTCCCAGAACTCCTTCTTCAGCCGCTCCCCCGAGATGTTCTCCCAGTTCTGGAAGAACTCTGTCTGGTGGTTGTAGGATCCCATCGCGCCCAGCATCTTCCCTATGCTGGCGACAAGCGCCGGCGTCCCGTATGTCGGGAGGCCAACCGCTATCCCGGGCACCTTCTTTGCCTCCTCCTTGTACCACTGCATCCAGGCTTCGTAAGCCTCTGGATCGGCAACCTCGTTGGTTCCAGAGCCCCTCACTGCTATCGCCTTGAGCTTCTTGGAGCCTAGGACCGCGCCGACACCTCCCCTGCCCGCCGCCCTGTACTCTGTGATAACGCATGCATACCTAACCAGGTTCTCCCCAGCCGGGCCTATCGCAGAGACGCAAAGGTTTGGGTCGCCGACTTCCTCCTTTATCATCTCTTGGGTCTCCCCGGTCAGCTTCCCCCACAGCCTCTCGGCAGACCTGAACTCGACCTTCCCGTCCTCGACGAAGAGATATGTCGGCTTGTCGGCCTTGCCTGTGATCAGGAAGCCGTCGTACCCGGCGTATTTTATCTGGGCGCCGATGAATCCTCCGCTAACGCTGTCGAAATAGCCGTTAGTCAATGGCGATTTGGTGGCCATGTAGTATTTGCCAGCTGTCGGGGAGTTGATCCCTTGGAATGGCCCGGTCATCATCGCCACGACATTCGTAACATCGAACGCATCCATCCGCGGATCGACCATGTCAAAGAGGTACCTCACCGCGAATCCGTTGCCCCCGATGTACTTCCTGGCGAATTCGTCCGTCACATCTATGGTGGCTGTCTTCTTGGTGGTCAGGTTTATTGCCAATACTTTGCCTTTATACCCGCTGTACTTCATCATGATCACTTCCTTGCCTCAGGTAACCATACGAGCGTTAGCGCTCCCTTGGGGCAGTCCTTGACGCAGCTCGGATCCCCGTCGCAGAGATCGCATATTATTGGCAGCTTGGTCTCCGGCTGGAGCTTTATCCCGTGGAACGGGCAAGCCTTCACGCAATCACCGCATGAATTGCATAGCTTCGGGTCCACCACGATGTTCCCGCCCTTGTAGGAGAGTGCCTTCGTAGGGCAGGCGGTTATGCAGAAGCGCTTCTCGCACCTCGTGCAGATGTGGCACTTGAACATCAGTGGGCCCTTCCTGACTATCGTTATTCGCGAGATCGAGTCCCCGAACTTCTTGTAATGGTATTTCGAGCAGCTCAACTCGCATATCTTGCAGAACGCACATTTCTTTATGTCAAACCTTATCAAGGGCTTCTTTTCCTGGGCTACAACAACGCTCATAGAGATCCCATGCCTTGTCTTCGATTAAAAGTCAAGTATTACTTATTCCTTTTGTATAAATGGCTTATAGGGAAAGTAAAAGGGTTTTTAAAAGCCCTGTGTGATATATATACATGGAGGAACTTTTAATGGATAAACCTTGGATGACTTCCAAATGGTTTGTGAGCCCATTCAACTATGACCGATCCATGGTCCCGATGCATCCCGACGTCAAGAAGGTTGAGTTCCATGATGTGACACTCAGGGATGGGGAACAGCAGGCGGGGGTCGTATTCACGAAATACGACAAGATAGCGATCGGGAGATCCCTGAACAGGGCCGGCGTTGACAGGGTTGAAGTTGGGACGCCTGGATTCTCCTCGGAGGATCGCGAGGCGCTCCGGGCATTGGTCGCCGCTTCTCTCGAATGCAAGCTCTTCTCCTGGTGCAGGAACAACCGGCTGGACATATCAGCCGCGAAGGACTGCGAGAGCTGGGGCGTCACAATTGAGATCCCTGCGAGCGAGGTGATGATGAAGGGCAGCTACTCGACCAGCTTGGATGATGTTGTATCGAAGACTGCTGAGAATGCCGCATACGCAAAGTCCGAGGGGATGCGCGTCGTGCTCCTCCTCGTGGATTCGACCAGATCGAACTTTGACATTCTGAAGAAGATAATCTCTGGAACCGAAAAATACTGCGACTCATTTGCCCTCTCCGACTCTTTCGGTTCGATACTCCCGATGGCAATGTACGGGTTTGTCAAGGAAGTGCGCGGGATGACCACTAAGCCTATTGAGGTGCATTGCCACAACGACTTTGGGATGGCTACAGCGAACACTCTGGCAGGGGTAGCAGCAGGGGCATCCGCTGTACACGTCACCGTTAATGGCATGGGAGAGAGGGCCGGCAACACGTCACTGAGCGAGGTAGCGATCGGACTCAAGCTGCTTATGGGAATCGACTCAAATATCAAGCTGGGGGAGCTTTACCGCCTCTGCAAGCTTGTGGCGGACATCTCTGGCTTCCCGATCCCTCTGAACAAGCCTATAGTGGGCGCAAATGTCTTCAACATCGAGTCAGCCCAGTCGGCGCAGTGGACGTCCAAGGCAGAGGAAGGTTACCTCTCGTACCCGTTTGCATTCGATCTCGTGGGTCACCCTGAACCAAGGATAATCCTGAGCAAGAAGAGCGGGCCTTACAACCTGGACCTCAAGCTCAAGGAACTCGGTCTCGAGATCCCGAGGGAGAGGTACCCGGAGATCCTCGGAAGGATATACGAGATATCGCTGCAGAAGAGGGGCGCCGTCTCAGACGAAGAATTCCTTGAGATCCTCCAGGATCTGGGGCTGTACAGGTACAAGCAGGAGGATCTTATGAGGGCATAGAAAGCAATAACTTAATCATTTTTTATTTTGTCGAACCATGAGGATATTCAAGGATGGAATTACAGTCGGGGCGCATCCTGCATTATACCTCCCTGAGTATGGAACACTGGTTATCGCAGACCTCCACATAGGGTATGAGAGCTCGCTGGGCCAGAAAGGGGTCTTCCTGCCGCAGAACGCCTATGCCGCCATGCGCAATAGGATCGAAGATTTGCTCAGGGCTACAGGCGCCAAGAGGCTGGCGATTCTTGGCGACTTGAAACATGAATTCGGGAAGCCTTCGCCACAGGAGTGGGTTGAGGTCAAAGACCTGCTCGGAACGCTTGGGGCTATGGGAGTGGAGACCCATGTGGTGCGCGGCAACCACGACAACTATGTCATCGCCATCCTCTCAAGGTATGGCGTCCACCTCCATGAGCATTTCCTGATTATGGACCACATTGTGCTGACGCACGGACATTTGGAGGTAGATCTGCCTGAGAACGCTAAAGTCATCTTAATTGGTCACGAGCACCCTGCAGTCTCATCATTGGACTCCTCGGGCGCCAGGTACAAGTTCAAGTGCTTCCTCGTCGGGAAATACAAGGGCAAGCGCCTTGTGGTGCTGCCTGCATTCTCCCCGCTTTCGGCCGGCTCGGGTATAAATGAGATAGATCGCGAGGATTTGCTATCTCCTTACCTGCGAAAATCAGACATAGATGGATTCGTGCCCTTCGCGGTGGAGGACGGGATAGGGATTTTCCGTTTTCCTTCAATCGGAGTCATGCGCAAGATCCGTAAAGGGGGCGAGGCTACCGGCCAAGGCAAGAATAAATATATATAAAATATATTTTGTATATTAAGTGCTAAAAAAAGAATTTTTTTTCAAAGATAAATATCGTATATATCTAGCATATTTAAGTATATATAGAGAGTTTTTAAGAGCATTCTTGATATTTTATTTAACAGTGATTGGAATGCGGATTGAGAATAAGAAAATAGAGGGTGACATTAAGATAGCCGAGGAGCTTACCGTGAATGGCACCATAACGGGGAGTGCAGTCGTGTCAAACGGCGGCAAGCTTATACTCAATGGGATCGTCAATCAGGACGTGATCCTCGAAAGGGGATCTTATGTTGAAATCTACGGCGAGGTCGAGGGCAACATTCACAACCACGGCGGCGAGCTGAAATTGTACGGGAAGCTTAATGGCTCGCTTTACAAGGATTCAGGCGTGATCGTGATATACCATAACGCTGTCATCAAAGGCAAGATCTACTGATTTTTCTATCTCTTCCATCCCCTCGAATTGATTAGCGTTAAGCCTCCAAGATTTGACCGGTTTAGGGCATATTCAGGATTATTGCCAGCCTGGGATCTGCTCAATACTGGCGCCCATCATCTTTACTCGTATCCGTCTGAATGGTAGAAGGGGCTCTAGTTTCGGAGGCCGTGGGGGGTCCAGCGGAGGCAGCGCAGGTGCTGGATGCGCTTGGCGCCCCATCCCTGAGCATTGAAGCGAAGGCCTCTGCCCAGGAAAGCGCCGCCCGCCCTCTTTCTGTTATCATGTAAGTTTTGTTCACCCTGTCCGCTGCCAAATAGCCCTCCTTTGCTAGCATCCTCAGGTGGAACTGGAGATGCCCAGTCCTCAAGCCAAGAGCTCTGCTCATCTCTGTGAACTTCATGCTCCCTTGACTGAGCAACCTAAGCAAGGTAATCCTCCACCTGTTAGAGAGCGGCATCAGGGCATTCTCGATCTCGATGGGTTCTGGCAACCCATTCATTTTCGTTTTACCCGTGATGGCTTTGTCGGGCGGATCCGAGGGGGCTCGGCTGCATTTGGATCCGAGCGTGGTGTCAAAGACAGTTATCAGGATCTTGACTTCTTTTGTGAGGCTCGACACGCTCTCCATGCAGGCTGCGTCGAGGCAGGGTCTCTCAGAGGATTCGATCAGCGCTTCCAACTGAGTCAAGAGGTGCAGCGCGCCCGTCGTGTCGCCCCTCGCAAACCGCCTGAGCCCTTCCTCGATAGTCTCTCTCAATTTCTCAAAGCAGTGCTCCTTCAGCCTGCATTCTGAAGTTCTGCCAATTCCATTCATCTCAGGATTGATCAAGCCTTGGGTCTCTATGCCGACAAGCGTCCTGACCTCGTCACAGAAAGCCCGGCGGAGGTCTTCATACCTGATCTTACCGAAATCCCTCCCCAGCGCCCTTATCTCATTCCTCAGCCCTTCGATCTCCTCAATCAGTTTCGTCTCCAACGGTATCACTTTAATAATTAAATATTAAAAAATAATACTTATATATACTGCATGGGTATTAATAGCGGGGGTAATTTTGTGGTAGCTTTGCCTGCAGATGTAATGAAGATCCTTAACGATCCGCGGGCCTCTAAAGTGCTTGGAACAAAGACTCCTGAGGGTCATGTCCATATCATCCACGTCGGCAGCCTGATGGCACCAGATCCAAACACAATAGTCGTAGGTGCGATACTGATGAAGCGGAGCAGCAGCAACATGGAGAACATGAAAAAATCGAGGGAGCTCGTATCCCTCCTAGTAACGAAGGAGACGGCCTCGTACGAGATAAGGGCAGAGGTTAAGGATTACCTGGCTTCTGGAGATATTGTTGACAGGATGAATGTTGAGCTAAAAAAGATCGGCCTCTCAGCGAGGGGCGTGTGGGTGCTCGAGCCAAAGGAAGTTTGGAACCAGAGTGCAAGCTACGAGGCTGGCAAGAAGATAGCCTAGCCCGACTCTACTTTTTTTGTTTTTTTCCCTCAATAAGCCTTCAAAGTCGCCCGTTACGCTTTACGACCTCTTGTAGTTCAAATAAGAAATGTTTATATAAAAATCCCCTTATTTATGAGACTAAGTGATAATGATGAGGAGTACTGCTGGTGCCTGCCTTCTATTCGTTCATGCCTGACCGTCTGCCGTTTACTGAAGCCGTTCCACCTCGCAGCAGTCCTCTCATATCCGCAAAGAATTCTTATGATGATCAGGAGGGGCTTTTATGAGAGTTTCAGGGGCTAAAGCCTTAGTGGAGGCGCTGAAGGACGAGAAGGTCGAAGTGATCTTTGGCATACCTGGTGGCTCAACGATACCTTTCTACGACGCTCTTTATGAATGCGCTGAGAAGGGGGATCTCAGGCACATACTTGCCCGCCATGAGCAGTGCGCGGCACACATGGCCGACGGGTACGCAAGGGCGAAGGGCATACCTGGCGTATGCACTGCCACAAGCGGCCCTGGGGCTACAAACCTTGTTACGGGGATAGCCGTCGCGCATATGGACAGCTCACCAGTCGTTGCGATAACGGGGCAAGTCCCCCGTTCTATGATCGGGAAGGATGCATTCCAAGAGGCTGACATTGTAGGGATAGTGACCCCCATCACCAAGTATGCCTTCCAGATAACGCGGGCCTCGGAAATACCCGATACCGTTAGGGCTGCCTTCATGCTTGCAAACACAAACCGGAAGGGCCCTGTATTGGTCGACATCCCGAAGGACGTCTTCTACGAGGAGGTCGACTATATGGAGGCAGAGAAGGTCAGGATAGGCGGGTACGTCGTGAAAAGCGGCAATCCCCATCCCTATTCGATTAAGCGGGCGGTGGGCCTCATACTCGAGTCTGAGCGCCCGATCATCATAGCCGGAGGAGGGGTAATCGCTTCAAGCGCAAGCGCTGAGCTCGTGAGGCTCGCCGAGATCATACCCGCTCCGGTGGCGACAACCTTGATGGGAAAGGGGGCTATCCCGGAAATCCACCCCCTCTCGCTGGGCATGATCGGGATGCACGGGAAAGGGGAGGCAAACATGGCTGCGGAAGAGGCTGACCTTATCATAGCAGTTGGCATGCGATTCAATGACCGGACAGTGGGCAGGATGGAAAAATTCGGCGAGAACGCCAAGATAGTGCACATAGACATTGATCCTGCGGAGATAGGGAAGAACTTGGGTGTAGACGTCCCAATTGTGGCTGACGCGCGGAAGGCACTCGCGGCCCTCGCTGACCGCCTGCTCGAGGTGGGGATAAGGAAGAAAGAGAGCGAGTGGTCGAAAAGGATCGCCGATCTGAAGGAGAAGTACAAGGAATTCTACAACAGCGAGGAAGCCAAGGGGTCCCTCAGCCCAAAGCGCATAATGAAGACCCTCCGCGCCTGCATACCTGAAAGGTCAATCGTTACCACCGGAGTGGGGCAGAACCAGATGTGGGCGGCCCTTCATTTCCAGGTTTTGGAACCGCGCACATTCATCACATCTGGGGGGCTGGGGGCTATGGGCTTCGGGTTCCCGGCCTCGCTCGGCGTCAAGGTTGCGTGCCCAGACAGGCCCGTCTTCAACATAGACGGCGACGGGAGCTTCCTGATGACCGAGCAGGACTTGGCTACTGCTGTGGTGGAGCGGATCCCGACCGTGACTCTGGTGATGGACAACAGGGTGCTTGGGATGGTTAGGCAGTGGCAGTGCATGTTCTGCGACAAGCGCTACTCAGAGACGGATCTGGGGGCAGTCCCTGACTTTGCCAAGCTTGCGGAGGCGTACGGGGCGGAAGGGATCAGGGTGGAGAGCTACAGTGAGCTCGAGTCAGCGATAAGGAGGAGCGTCTCTGCCGAAATGCCTGTTGTGATAGACGTCCCTGTCTCGCAGGACGAGAAGGTGCTCCCGATGGTTCCTCCTGGCAAGACGCTCAGGGAGGTGGTCTGGTTTGGCTGAAGACGGCATGCGCATAATCTCCGCGCTCGTCGAGGACAGGCCGGGCGTGCTCTTCAAGGTCGCCTCGCTTATCAGGAGACGCGGATTCAACATAGCAACAATAACGGTCGGAGGAACCGAGAAGGACAAGATCTCGAGGATAACCATCACGATGAGAGGCAATCCGGCGATCGTCGAGCAGCTGGTCAAGCAGCTTAGCAAGATCCCGGACGTAATTAAGATCAGCGAGCTCGACCCTGACGACTCTGCATTCAGGGAGCTGGCTCTTGTGAAGGTCTCTGCGACCGATCCGGCTAAGCGTTCTGACGTCCTTAACTACATAAACATCTTCAGGGCTCGGGTGATCGATGCCTCGAAGGATTCGCTTGTAATTGAGGTCGTCGGGCAGCCGAGGAAAATCCAGGCATTCCTTGACCTCATGAAGGGCTTTGGGATAATTGAAATGGCAAAGACTGGGATAGTCGCCCTCTCTAGAGGAGCCAAGTCCACTTCGATAGTTGACTGATCGCCTTGTGGATCGCCCCCTCTATTTTTTCCTGATGCCGTGCCCTCCACAAACGGGAAAAAGGCAAATGTTTTATTTTCCCAGTCCAAATATGATTCCAGAGGAGATCTCAATGGGCTACATGTGCGGATGCATAAACGGGCACACCTGGTGGTACTTCACCGACGCGACCCCATGTCCATACTGTGGCACCACTGAGAAGGTCTGCACCGAGTACGAACGCAAGGACCTCGTCAAATACGAATGCGAGAAGAGCCACAAATTCTGGGCCGACTACAAGGTCACCATGTGCCCGCTATGCGGCACCAAGAACGTAACCAAGAAGAGCGCCTAAACACAACCTCTTCTTTTTTTCAGGTTTGTTGACTTTGTATGCCGATTGAAACATGGCATTTGTAATGATGGGGTCGCGGTTGCGGTTTATTGCCCCCCCGCACCGAAGCCGTTGGTTGGTTTTTCTTTCATTATAAGCGGATTCGATGCAGGTTTGATTTCAACGCGTCAATTTTGGTCATATTTATAAACAGCAAAGGATATTCAGATTCCGGTGAGATGTGTGGTAACCATATACAAGGACAATGACGCAGATCTTTCTGTACTAAAGGGCAAGAAAATTGCAGTTCTCGGCTATGGCAGCCAAGGAAGGCACCAGGCCCTGAACCTAAGGGACAGTGGCTTTGACGTGGTCATAGGCTTGAAGAATGGGAGCAAGTCTTGGAAAGTCGCTGAGGAAGACGGGTTCAAAGTGTACTCGGTAGCCGAGGCCTCTAGTCTCGCCGATTTCATAATAATGCTGATACCTGACGTGAGGCAGCCTGAAGTTTACGCCTCAGAGATCGCGCCGAACCTGAAGGCTGGCAAGATCCTCGGCGTGTCTCACGGCTTCAACATCCATTTCGGCCTCGTGAAACCCCCAAAGGATATCGACGTGATAATGGTCGCACCGAAGAGCCCTGGCGTCAGGGTGAGGGAGGAGTACCTGAAGGGATACGGCGTCCCCTCGATCGTCGCTGTATACCAGGACTATTCTGGGAAGGCCTGGGCCGAGACCTTGGCGTGGGCAAAGGGAATCGGATCGACTAGACCCGGAGTGATAAAGACCACATTCAAGGAGGAGACAGAGACCGACATCTTCGGCGAGCAGTGCGTCTTGGTCGGCGGCCTCATGGAACTCATAAAGACAGGGTTTGAGGTCCTGACTGAGAAGGGCTACCAGCCAGAAGTTGCATATTTCGAGGTATGCAACGAGGCTAAGCTGATAATGGACCTGATCTTCCAGGGCGGGATGGAGAAGATGCTCAAGGGCGTCAGCGACACAGCCAAGTACGGTGGGCTCGTTTACGGTCCAAAGGTAATTGACGACGAGACAAAGAGGAAGATGGAATGGGTTCTCGGGAACATCACAAGCGGCAACTTCGCAAAGGAATGGATGTCCGACCCGGCAGCAAGCATGAAGCGCCTCGATGCCCTTATGTCAGAGACGATGAACCACCCTATAGAGAAGGTTGGCAAGGAAGTCAGGCGCCTGATGGGTCAGGAGAAGTAAGCCTCAATTGATTATAGCCATTCCTTTCTTTTTTTGGAAAAAATAATATACTCATTTTCAGTAATTAATATCTGGTCTTGTAAATGCACAAAAAATCTATTTTCATGCCTCTTATGCTGATCTTTGCTTTGGCGCTGATCTCCTTTTCCCCTGTTCGCGCTGAAAATTTGACAGTGACCATAAATGCGTCTGGGATAGGCAGCGGCGCAATAGGAACAGTAATCAATTTTATGGGCACAAATGTCGCTGCTTCGCAACTGCCGAAGCAGTTCAGCGTGGCAAACGGCACGAATGCAACTTATGCATGGCAACAATACGTTACGGTCAACTCGACTTACAGGTTTGCATTTGTCAATGCCTCAAAAACAACAATGATTGTCAGTTGCCTGCCAGGGATACCGCCGATTTGCCTATACCTGCCGTTCACAACAAACATGACTCAGAATGGTACCGTACTCATCACAACCAATACCTCTATGAAGGCTTACTATTCCCCTGAGGTCTACTTGCAGTACGCCGCACCCGCCGGAGGTTCAGCGAACATCACCTCAGGATGGCACTCGCCTGGCACAGCTCTTGTGATCTCAGCCACACCCAACTCAGGGTACAACTTTGATGGATGGACCACGACTGGATCGCTCTCAGTCCAAAACTCAAGCGCATCTGTGACAACGCTTACGATCAACGGACCTGGCACCGTCACAGCAAAGTTCGTAGTCGCCCCTCCCCCGCCATCCGGGTTCCCCATGGAGTACGTAATCTTGATTGTTGCGGTCGTTGCTGTTCTCGGGATAGCGGGCGCATTCCTGATGAGAAGGAAGCCAAAGCCGCCGCCTGCCCCTAGACCAGTAGCGCTGAGGATAATCCCTGAAAAGAAGGAGATATTTGCAGACGGGCGTTCCTCGACAGACGTCGTTGTCGAGCTGGTGGATTCAGAGGGTAAGCCTATCAACTCTGATGTCGTGAGGGAAGTTCACCTGTCCGCCTCAGACGGTACAATTCCGCAATCTGTAACCATTCCAAAAGGCGCATCATCAGCAAGGGTCCAGCTGTCATCTTCAATTCGCGTGGGTCAGGTGAATTTGACTGCATCGTCAAAGGAACTTCAATCCGCCCAAGCGGCAGTTGCCTTCGTTGAAAAGAAGCGGTACTGCATGGTCTGCGGACAGAGGATGCCTATCGATGCTAGGGTCTGCCCGAGCTGCGGAAGCGCTCCGCCCTCAGGCGCAGATACAAAAGTATGCCCGAACTGTGGGGCCGTCATACCTATCGTGGCAAAATTCTGCAGGGAGTGCGGAGCAAGCCAGCCTGCATGACCAATTCTTATATCCTTCTTTTTTTATGATATGGTATAGGGGAGTCTTTTGGGTTCCATTGCCGCAAAATTAGGCGATTTTGTAAATGCGACTGACGTCCACATGGTCATGATGCCTTCTCCCGGAGGCCCTGTTCCTGTTTTTGTGAGCCTACCTTTCCTTGGTCCTATTGCAGAACAGGTCAGCAAGGATGTTTTCATTGGGGGTTTGCCTGCAGCGACTGTGGGCAGTGTTGCTATCAATACGTCGCCCCACATAGCCCCGCCTCCAGGAACCTTTGCGAAGCCTCCTTCGAACAAGGCCCAGATCGTCGATGGAAGCAAGAGCGTATTCATAAACGGCAAACCGGCAGCCCGGGCGGGCGATCCCGCATTGACTTGCAACGATCCTGTTGATATGCCGGTCGGAACTGTTGTGGCAACGGGGAATGTATTCATAGGCTGACGGTTTGATTTTAAGGGCGGGCACCATCGACTAAAAAGGGGATTGGTTGAGACATATTAAAAAAGTTCAACCAACCTTCCCCTTGCCAATCTCTATCCTCTCTATCACGCCAACCTCAAACTCCACTGAAATCTCCTTCTCCGCGATGCAGACGATCCTCAACCCGTCCTCCAGCCGTATCCCTTTCAACGGTCTGATTCCGATGCCTCGCCTTTCAAAGGCATCCGATTCGGCGAGCAGGACCTTGACAACTTCCTCGGCGAGGGAATCCGTCTTCTGGCTATCGCCCCCCCTGATGTCGATGAAGTACTTGGAGATGAGCTTGAGCGCCCTCCTCAGCACATCTGCCCTTGTTCTGTAAGAGATCATGGCTTTCCATACTGGCTGCCTGAATTCGATTATCCCTGCCTTGTAGTCGACTGTATACCCTTCACCCTCTGCTATTTTTGTCCAGCCCTCCTTTCCCGCCTCCTGTTCTTTACGCTCGAGTATTTGGACCTCTAGGCTGCCCCCCTCTGGTTTGTTCTTGAGCCTCTTCCTTGCTTCGTCTCTTTTCAGTTCGAGGACTTCGCTGATCTCTACCGTCTTGGAACCCTCGCTGTCGACTGCCTGCTGAGCCCCGAACTTGAAGCCCCCGCAGGCAACCCCCACTGAGGGCGTGCCCTTGAGGCGGCCCCCTGCTCCAACCTGATCCCCCGAAACCCCTTTGAGGTTTTTGCGGAGAGTCTCAATAAGAATGCCTTCGATCTCTTGCAGCATTTCATGTCACTCTTGCAGAATGGCCCCGGATCGGATCCTTGATGAATAGTGTATGACATTGCCAATCCTGGGAGCGCACTCAGGGTTAGTATTCCTGAACGTGACTGTGAGCACTTCTTTCTCAGGGGAGGGGTTCTTAGCCCTGTAACGGTACCACACATTCTCGTTTGGGGAGAGCAGATATTCGATGTAAGGGTTATCGGTCCCCTTCGGCCTTAGCTTGGACCTCTCGTGCACGTAAAGGCCATTGACCACCGCGCTCGTGCCGTCGATGTACTCAAATGTTATCTCGAGCGTCTTCCTGTCCCCGTTCTCTGACCCTGACCAGTAGTCCATTGACTCGAACTTTGCGGCGACTCCGAACCTGCAAATTACCCCTTCGGATCCCCTTTGAGCAACCCATTGCCTCGTGATCAGCCCGACCACTGGAGAGTCGTATGAGGTCTTCTCCCCTGGCACAACCTCGTTCAGTGCGTAGGAGGTCCCGACAGGGCTGACCATGTTGAGAAGGGTCTCTGTCTGCTCCATGCTGTCGATGTAGTCCCTCAGCTTCTGGAGTTTTGCCTCGAGCTCTTGTATGTCCCCAAGGATCTCCTCCTGCATCCTGTTCCAGTCCTCAGACCTTATCACTTCACCAGGCTTTCTCAGAATTGGCTTGAATTTGCCCACAAACTCACACTCCTTTTTGATCATTGCCCATTGGTTAAATCACCCTGACTCTTGATGACACACCAGCGGCCCTCATCCTCGAGACGAATCTCTCTACTTCCCCGACCCCTAGGCCGCTCCTCTCAAGTGCCCCCGATTTGATCCTCACCTCGAAGGAGGCTGGGGCATGGCCTTCCCATTCAAACCTGATCTTCAGATACGGAATCCCCTTGGTGAACGTGTGCTCGTCGAACTTTGCAGAATCGAAAACACCAAGCAGCCCGCTCAGGGACTCGCTGTACTTCCAAACGGATCCCTCCCTGAGGAGCTTGGGGAACCCCTTGACCTCGACCCTGTCCGCCACATCCTCCCCGTTGAGCTCCGCTATTCCCTTGGAAAGAATTAATTCCTGACCGCCAACCAGCGTTCCTTTGTAGGTTACAGTGTCGCCTGTCTTCAGGTTTGTCAGCGTCGGGTCCTTGACCTCCCCGCCCTCCTCCACCGAAACCCTTATCCTCGGATCTACATCCTCCACAGTCCTGCTGCTGATTGTCCAGGTCTCGCCTGCCATGACTTTCACCTCTTCTGAGAGTGAAAGGAGTGGGTTTTCGACGATCTCGATGTCTCCTTCCGACGAAGTTCCTATCAGGCCCATGACCGATTCGAGTATGGCCCTGACCGTGCCTCCCCCTCGGTAGTCGCTCACTGCCCTGCGGATCCTCGACCTATACTTCTCGTCGTCCTCCCCTCGCATTCTCTTTGAAACAACGGCTGCACCCAGGCGGTCCAGGTCTGGGCCTCTGGCGGAATCTACCCAGTGCGCCCTCATTATCTCAGCTACCTGGTCATCGGCGTCGTCGAGCTGGGATGCGAAGGAAGACATGAAAGCGTAGAGAAGCGATCCCTTGTCCCATCCCTTGTAGAACTTGGGGAGCCTATCGCACATCTTTTCTGCTCTACTCATACTTCTCACGCACCCCGAATGTGACGCTCACATTCCTCGGGATTGCCCTCTCGTCCGTTTCGATCCTGATGTTCTCGCCCCGACTGAGCAGGGGCTCCCCGGTCCTATAGGCTGCAAGCTTAAGGTCCCTCACGTCCCAGACCCCGTCCACCGCCAGGCACGAGGCTATTATTTTTGAATACAGGACGTCCTCGGCGATCTTCAGCGATGCTATGTAGCCCCTGACCGATGCCTCCACATCCCTTAGGATCCTTCCTGGATCCGATGGCGCCTCAATGATGACTGTCATCGATACATCGATATGCACTACCTTGGGCCTCAAGAATTCCACCTTGATGCCTGCTGCCCTGGTCTCGTCTATGACCCTCCTTATCTCTGCCTCGTCACCACCATCCACGACGACCCTGACTATGCCTGGGACCCCTCCTGGCATCTCGTCGATGAGTATGGAATTAACGCCCTTGATCGACTTCAGGGCGGAATCGAGTGATGAAGGCGTAGCCTTGGCTGCGAACTCCAGCGCATGCCTTGCCCTCTCCCTGAGCTCTTCGTCTGTCTCTGCTTCAGATCCGTTTGAGATGTCCCCCTTGTTTATCACATATTCGACCCCGATAACCGGCTGCGGCATTATTGTTATTGCACCTGCGGGGACATTGCCCTTCTTTCCAGGCACTGTGCAGACGACCGACACGTCACACTCCCATCTCCCCCCTTCGGCAGGGTGCAATACCCCATCTTCTGTTGTCAGGAACACCTTTGCATCTTCAGGGGTCGTAGAGAATGTGGAAACCTTTGTGTTCTTTGGGACCTTTATCTGCTGGAATGCCGTATAATCGATCTTGAAGACTGTGCGGGGGTCTGGCTTTCTGCCTCCTGGGCGCCATGCCAAACTCCTTCCGGACAAGCCGTAGTCAGATGTCGTGAAGACCGTGGCCTGCCCGCCAGAGATGCCTTCGACTTTGGTTATCTCCTTGACCAGCGCGTTCTTCAATTCGTAGCTCTCGGAGCCGTCGTAAAGATGGACCTCTCCAGCCACCTCGATCTTCTCTGGCTCGCTTGTCCTCCCGAATGTTACCCTTCCTGAAGAAGGTCTCGGCAGCCTCCTTGTAATCCCTAGGAGCGAGACGGTCATCTCCAGCGCCTCGCCGGTTGCAGTGTCGAGGAAACCCGCCCGGTATGCGGCATCGAGCTGTTCGTAAAGGAACTCGATCTCCCTGCTTATGCCCTCGACGAGCGTCCTGAGCACGCTCCCGGTGCTGGTGTCCGTAAGCCCGCCGGGTCTGGCATACCTGTATGTCACTGCGAATGTGGTTCCTTCATCCGGTCTTGCCCCGCCTGCGATCCACTCGACTGTGTTGCCTGAGAGCCTGTAGTCCTTCGCACTGGAGAACTCTGTCTCCTTCCTCATGTATATGCCAGAGATCTTGATGATTTTGGTGACAGGGGCATTTGCAAGACGGTAAGTCGCCCTGCTCCCTTCGTACTTGAAAGCCTCTGACGCCTCTACGCCCGTTATGCGTCCCAGGACATCTTCTGTTATCTGATCGTAGCCCTTAACCTTGAATGGCATGCTATGCCACCTCCAAGTGGAACGGATACCTTATGCTCAAGATCCCCCCTCCTGATGCTGGTATGATCGTGATTTCTATCGTGACCAGCCCCGGGTCGTCCCTGTCTGGGATTGCTGTGACCGAGACCAGCTCCCGGATCCTCCTCTCCCCGGCAAGGCTCGACTCCACCGCCCTGTGGATGAGGCTCATTGACCTCTCAGTCCTGGGCTGCCCCAAGACCTCGCTTAGCCTCGAGCCATAGCCGCTGTGCCCCAGCTCCTCCATCTCCCCAACTGCTGTCGAGAGCCTGCAGATTATCGCCTGAGCCAAGTTGTCGATCCCCTCGATTGTTGCCAGGTCGCCAGACTTATCCACTGCCAAGTCTGCACCGGTGCCGTCTATCCTTAACCTAAGATCCCTGCCCAATTTCTCATCGCTCAAAGCATCCCCTCCCAATCAGTTTATGTTGACTATGCCGCCCTTGATCTTGACCGTGGCCGTCCCCTCAACACTGGCCTGCACTCCAGCACTTAGCTCTGCGTTGTTCGAGGCAGTGTTTTTCAGGTTGTTTCCGGCTGTGACATTGACATCTTTCCCGCCGTCCACATTGACGTTATTGCCTGATGATATGCTTAGATCTTCCTCGGTGGTTATCTTAAGGTTTGACGCGGAGATTGAAATGTCCCCCTCGGCCTCGATTGCCGTGTCGCCCTTGGACTTGACCTTGACGTCACCGTTCGCCTCAATTGTGACATCCCCGCCCCTCTGGATCGTGACCCTCGTCGCCCCCGCGGTTACCGTCACCTCCGCGTCCTTGAGGCATACTTTCATGCCTCCTGGGAGCTGGATGTAGACTCTTCTCAACTCCTTGTCTTCCTCATAGGGCACAGAATAAACCAGCTCCCCGGTCTTGCTGACGGGCGGGCGGTCTTTTTCGTTGTAAATGCGCCCTATCACTATCGGGAAGTTCAGGTCCCCCCCAACAAAGTCTATTAGCACAAGATCTCCGACGGAGGGTGGCACGACCAGCCCGTATGCAGCGGTTGCGATCTGGACCCCCCTGAGCTCCAGCTCGCTGTTCTTGAGCCTGACGTTGCACTCGTAATTATCCTTGTCCCCCTCACTTGAATGAGGGAATACGGATGTGACTATCCCCAGCTCAGGCGTCCTGAGCTTGCTTATCTCCTTCCTTGCCACGTCTTTCATAGCCTTGACTATGCTCATTCCAACTTCCTCCTGCAGGTAAAAGTGCTGGTGAAGCCCATTGAGGCGCTGAATCTGTGCTCAACCCTGGTGACCTCATGCGAACCCTCAATCTCACGGTCGTCAAAGCCCTCGAGTGTAATGGTGTCCCCAACCCTTATGCCCGGCTTCCCCTCTGACTTCACGTTAAGCATCACCGTGTATTTCGATGCCTCGAGCAGCGCTTCGCCTGCCTTTTCCGCACTCTCGCTGCTCTTGAGAGATGCCTCTGCTATAGCCAGCGACCTCTCCCCGCCCTTTGTGAACTTGAGCTCCTCTTTTGCAGCCCAGTGGTAGGTCTCTGCCCCCTTGGAGCTGACCGGGCTCTCCCCGAAGACCGCGACCCCATCGTATGGAGGCCCCTTCCTGATTGCCCAGACCTCCAGGAGATCCTTCCCGTAGGAGAACCTGTGCTCCTTGCCCCCTCCAGGTCTCCTGAATATGAGCTTCCCGTCCTTGTCAAAAAAGGCGTCCGCGCCGCAAAGCTGGCCAAGCCTGACAATGTGCTCGAGCAGGTTCGAGCGATCATCGATGGCGTAGTACGGGTAATTGATCCCATTCTCGAATTCCTTCACGTCAACGCCCGCCTCTTGCGCGAGCGTAACCACGATCTCTCCTGAGGTGCGGCTCAGGAAAACCATGTTTGACCTCTTCCTGAGCAGCTTCGAACCGATCCCGTCGATCGAAATCAACACCGAATTGAGCCTCACCTCTGCCCTTGCAACATTCCCGACCATAATCTTCTCCAACGACCCGTCATAACCGAGCTTGAGCTCCGCCTCTTCCAGGGGCTTGAATCTGTACGATGATTCCTTGCTTATGACCGCAGTTATCCCGTCCACGGGGAGCCCCATTCCGCAGCTCGACATGATGAAGCTTATGCCGTCACCTGTGCTGAACACCTTATCCCCTATCCTCAACTCGAATTCAGGGTGCTTCATCAAACTCCCGCCATATTTTGATTATCCTATTTGCCCTTTTCAGAGGCTTTTTTTCGGTCCATCTTTTGGGGCGTCCTGGGAAACTGGGTCGAAGAGCCCGCCCTTGATCCCGCCATCCTCGCCAGCTGCGGCATCTCCTTCCTTGTCCTCAGCGTACTTCTCTTCACTCTTCGCTGGTCTGGACTTCTCTGCTCCTTTTTCCTCCTCCAGCCCCCTTCCCTCCGAGGCGCCCCCCTCATCCTTGAGCTCGCCCGATTCCTTTTCCTTTCCCTGTCCCTTCTCCTCCTCTTTCTCTCCAGGCCCTTTGCCTTCCTCCTCTTTGATTGCTCCTTCTTTTTCCTGATCCGCCTTCCCGCCGCCCTCTTTCTCGCTCTTTATTCCTGCTTCCCCTTCGCCTTTTGGCGTCCCTTCGGCAGCCCCCTTCTCCAGCTCTCCTTTCCCTTCCGGGGCCCCTTCCTTTTCCTTGGGCTTCTCCTCTCCTTTGCCCCCTTCCTTTCCTCCTTCGTCCTCCTTGCCGCCCTCCTTCTCCTTCTCTTTCGTGATCTCCTTCGTCTTCTCCTCGACTTCCTTATCCGCTTCCCCCTTCTGGCTTGGTGCACCCTTTTCTCCTGCGCCTTCCTCTGGGGGCGGCTTCGCCTCCCTGAGAAGCATTGTATAGCTGATCTCCAAGGGTATCCCTTCGTGGACCCTCGCCGAGAACCCCTCGAAGATGATCGTTGTTATGTCTTCGATTGCCCAGATGTCAGACGAGAACGGGATGAGCTCGCCTGAGTTGAACTTGGTTCTGATTGCCTTCATCGTATCCGAGGCTCCCTTGCCAATCAGCCTCCCCTCTAGCCTCACACACCGGGGATCCCTCCCCATGTCTTGGAAGATGTTCGATTGCGATCCAGGCACTGGGAGCTCGACCACCTTCCTCCTCGCCGAGACATGGACCTCGTGGACGCTCCTTATCTCGATGGTGGCGCCCTCCTCGTCAACGCGCTTTATCAGGTCAATGTCGTCAAGCTTGATATACACGCTCATCCCTCACCGTAGTGCCTCCGCATCTCATCCTCGATTATCCTTGAGATCTTCCTCTGCAGCTCCAAGAGATCCCCATCGCCATCGACTGTGACGTTGACCCTCAATTCCCTTTGCATCGGGTATACTTGGGACTCCTCGAGCTCCGCCGGAACCGGGAGCCTCTCCGCCGCTGCCTCGCGCCCCCCATCAATGCCCGTTCTCGCCTCTTCAACATGGGGGAGAGCCAACTGCGGAGCGATTATGCTGGACCTGACCTCCTCAGCCATGGCAGCAAGGTTGAGCGCTGCAAGAGGCACCCCTTTCCAGGGGGCTGGCAACCCGCTCCCCAGCAAGGGGCTAACGGAAGGCACTCCCGCGGTCGCAACCTGTCCGTCAGCGACCTGCCTGTTGGGAACCGCTTGGGCTGCAGGGGGCAGTATTCTTTTCCGGCCGGGCAGCCCGAGTGCTATTGTTGGTACAGAAAGCGCAAATAGCGCTGGGGAAACTGCTTCGAATATGGGCTTCCAGATGCCTGCCGCCTTGCGTAACTCCGTCCTCTCAATCGCGGCAGCGAGAGGCAAAAATGCCGCCCCTCCTGAACCGGTCCCATGCTGGAACTTGAACCCTTCCAATCCGTGCCCTATTGGTACGCCTTCCACCTCTTGGGCCCTTGCTAGTGCCATCCCGCCTGCTTCAGGCGGCACCATTCCTTTACCACCGATCTCTGTGCCTCCAGTCAGTGTCGAGGCTCGCGGAAGCTGCTTCCTGGTCGCCTCAGCCACTGCCGGCATCCTGATGCCCGTTCCCGTGGCCGCTGCCCCTTCCGCAATGCCTGCCACGCCGCCCCTTCCTTCGCGCATCGGCTGGGACCCCGGGAGCTCGATTCCGGGAGGTGATTGGATGCCTGCTGGCGGGGAGGGTGCTTCTGTCGGCTCCGAAGTGCCTGCTGGTGCGGTGCCAGCTGCCTTCCATTCGAGAGGCAGGGCCCGTGGTGCCCATCCGCGGACCGCGCTCCCTGCGGCGCCTGATAGAGCAACTGTTGACTTTGCGCCTAGCACCGCCGCAGTTGCCAGGAAACTGGATGTAAGGGCCAAACCGCTGGGACCTGGGATCTGGTGGATCTTCCTCCCAACTCCCTTTCCGTTTTCCTTTTCGGGCATGGTTATGCCTGCGGCTCGAGCAGGCTCTTCCCCTATCGCTGTCCCTGATGACGGGGCTGGCATGTAAGCGCCCCAGCTTTCCTCCCCCCCGGGCTCCGGTCCCTCCCCCTCAACTGATGTGGGAATGACGGATGTTTCACCCTGGTGTGGCGCAAAAGCAGAGGGCATATGCTTGGAGATCGCGCTGGAGTACGCACCAGCGGCCTTTGCGACGCTCCCTGCGGCTGAGAGGCTCAGGATCACTGTGAGCGGCGCTGTTCCCCGCCTTGGGGATGATAATCTCCCCTTTCTTGGTGCTATTGCACCAGATCCTGCTGTGGACCTGCCCTTTTGAGGAGACCAAAGCAAACCGCCGGAATAGGGCGCAGAAACCCTCGCAATCGTCGCCACTCCAGTGGCTGCCGCCCTGACCGCCTCCTGGACCTTGTAGAACAACCAAAGTAGCGACCTGAGGCTCCTGATCACGGCCCTCAGCGCCCTGGAGGATGCCCATGCTCCAGTCACCATGAGGTGCGCACTGAGCGCGCCACCTCCTGTGCCTGCGTACCCCTGCTTGAGCCTCCTGCTCAAAAGATCCCAGATTGTACTCATGATCTCCGGTCCAGTCTTTTTTATGGGGCCTCCTAGTCCTCTACCACTTCGATCCGGGTTATCCCCTCTGCGGCCAGCCTCGCAGCCTCTGCAACCCTCTGCCTGTGCGCCATCGCAGCCGTCAGGAAGAGTATCTGGTCCCTGGTCAGGTCGCCAGGCCTGTCCGCAAACTTGTACCCGCAGTCTAGGCAGAGGGCCGCGAGCTCAAGCCCTTCCGGGCTCCTAACGAACTCGTCGATCATCTTTTTTTTTAGGGGCTTCCACGCCTGCCACGCCGCTCATCTCGAGGATCTTCATGCCAATGTACTCCGGAACCCCGAATTTCATCGATGCGACCTCTTCGACCGTCAGCTTGGGTTCGACCATCCCCATGGACACCACCAGCCTGAGCGCCTCGAAGTTCTTGGAGAGATCCACCTTTGAGAAGTCGGGAGCCCCGTCCTCCTTGAGGCTCACCGCGCCCACCGTGGCAAAGACCTTGGTCAATTCGCCGTCGGTCAGGGGGCGGATCACTACGTCAGCTCCGTACTCCTCGACATGGACCGTAGCCCTGGCATTAGCTCCCTCGAGTATGGCCTGTTTAGTCAGGCGTGGGCTCTCAGCCACCTATCACTCCTCCCTGAGCCTGGTCGCCGTCCAAGTGTAGTCAGTCACTCCTACACCGTTTGCGTCCATCGCGAAGCTCTTGCCCTCAAGGTAGCAATCGTCGAAGATCAGCTTCTTCACAGTGCTGCCCCACTTCTTCAGCTCAACAACTAGCTGGAACGAGTTCTTCTCAGTCACGCTGCTGAGCAGCTTCTTGTCAAACGGAGGGTATGTGGACCTGACCCGCATCGACCCCGAGATGAACATTGGGCCATAGTCGACGCCAATCCTCTCGTCGACTCCGATGTGATGTATGTTCTGGCGGTTCCTGACTATCTTGTACTCTATCGACATAAGCCCGGGTATCGTCTTCCCGTCGACCGTGATGCTGCTCACATTCGCGGATATTATTGACTCTGACACTGCGCTTCACCCCCTCACGCCTGGACCGTTATGGTTGCGTAGATGTAATCCATCGCCCTCACAGGCCTCACCGCTATGTCAACGCGGACGACCCCCTGCGCAAAGTCCATCTGCGAGGAGTAGACGTCCACCAGGAATGCCGGCTCCTTGCCGTCTGTGCTCGGGACTATGGCATTCTCGCGCTCCATCTGGATCATGAACTCCGTGATCTTTTCTTTCAAAGCTCCCCGACCCTGGGCTGTGTTGAGGGTCCCTATGAAGTTCTCCGAGATGTTCTTGGTCCCTCTCACAGCATGGTCGGCTATCCTTATTACGCTGATCTGCTCCTTGCTTGTGGTGATCGCTTTCTCCACGATTAGCCCCCTGCCGCGCCGAGCCTCGATCGCGAGAACTCCTGCCTTGAGAAGCTCCATCAACTCAGATGGGGTGTACCTCCTTTCAAGCTCTGCGATCCCTGTCAGCGCCTTGAATGTCGGAGATTCGTAGTAGTTCAGCCTGCTTATCAATCCGGCAACCGCACCGGCGACGCCATAAGGGGCGACAAGCACGAACCTGTCGCTGGCTAGAGCGCTGGTCCTCTTAACGATCTCCTGGACGCTCTCGCCTGGCCCGACCGTGCCGATCCCAATGCGGTTCTTGGCGTCCTTGCTCATGTTCATGCAGTGCGCGTCGACCATGGCGTGGACCTTCGGATCCCAGCAGTCCGCTACCAGCACTACGTCAACATCCTCCTCCATCTCAAGCATCTCGAGTGCCTTCTCGTAGGATGAAGGATCTGGCTTCGAAGTGACGCCGCCCTCGAACTGCCCTTCGCCGACCATGAGCGCCTTTGATGCAGCTTTGCCCCTCTTCCCGAGGTCCTTAGCGGTCGCAAGCTTAGAGCCCCTGTTTATCACATCGACCGCGTAGAGCTCGCTCGACCTGTCCATTGTTATATTGTCGAATGCCTCGAACCTCGTACCGTCGGTAATCTGGAGCGAGAAAGAGCCCTCTATCGCGCCGGCTGAGACTGAGTATCTCAGCTTATTTCCGGATTCCCCCACGTACCTTGCTTCAAGCCTCAGCGCCTCCTCCCCCTCCGCGTCCTTCAACACTGCGGATGCATTCGCTGTCCCAGCGGCCTCTATGCGGGTCGCAAAGACCTCGAATACACCATTCATGAAGCAAATCCTGGCCTCCTTAGTCAGGCTGAAGGAGAGATCAGAACCGAACTTCTCCTGGTACTCCCTGTAGCTAGTGACTGGGACTGGCGTCAGGATCGGTCCCTTCTCGGCGGTCCCAATGATCCCGACGACTCCGGACGGGTGGAGCTGCTGGGGCACTATCTCCTTGACTACCTGAACCTCTACACCTGGAAGAATTCGTACCAAATTAGACCCCATTTTTATATCGCTGAAAATTGTATATAAGCGTATTTAAAAAATTTAAATCAAGGTTATAGTTAATTGAAAAGCCTTTCAGGACCCCTGCGGGAGCAAGCATTCTACGTTGTATATTCTCTAATGCTTTTATTCCCTCCTGAGCTATTTGACCTATGGGAAAAAGGAAGAGCTGGTCCGAAAAGCTGAACGAAGACAAAGGCCTTCTTAGGGTGGTCAAGATCGAGGGGGAAATGGCGCGAAGGTGGGGGAGGGGACTGTGGCGATACCGTCGCCAAGGGAAGTCTACGAGATAATGAAATCCGTGCCAGAAGGGAGGGTCACCACTGTCAATGGGATCAGGTCTGCCCTGGCAAGGAGGCACGGCGCGACGATCTGCTGCCCATCACCACGGGCATCTTCGCATGGATCTCCGCCAATGCATCCGAGGAAGAGAGGGTGATGGGTGGAGAAGGGATACCGTACTGGAGGACGCTCAAGGCAGGAGGTTTCGTCAACGAGAAGTACCCTGGCGGGATTGAGGCCCAGAGGGATATGCTGGAGAAGGAGGGCCATCACCTGGCGCCGAAGTTCACAAAGGGCAGAACTGTGGGGTGCGCCGTCCTAAACCTGGCTGAAAAGCTCCATAAGCCTGCGCCCTGAACGCTCATGCTTTTAAATCATCGGCTGCATCTTTTTCTATCATAGGTGTTGAATTCATGCTGAACCCCTGGCTGATCCTCGGCCCCTCTGGCATGGTGATTGTAGGCATCTTCTACATGCTCTTCTGGAGGGAGAGGGTGAAGCGCGAGTCGGGAAAGGGCGTCCCCCTCAGGTTTTTCATATTTGGGGGCCTGCTTTGGGCTGCAGCCATTATCCCGAAGATCATAATGGACTACACTGTGACGCAGCCGCTCTATTTCTGGTGGGCTTCGTCATTTGGCGCATTTGGCGCCCTTCTTCTGCTCGGGGTATACGTGGGGTTGAGGACCGGCATTTTTGAGTGCGGGGCTGCTTACCTGGGATTCAGGGCGTTTGCAAAGGCCGCTCAGGTCAATGAAGCCGGTAGATCAAGCGCATCTTCCGGGGAAGGTGCGGCTGTGCAAAAAATGGGGTACAGCGAGGCTGTTGCAGTTGGGGTTGGGTTCGGTGCCTTCGAGGCTATTGTCCTGGCACTCCCGTCGCTCGTGCAGATGGCAGCCATCTTCCTGGACCCGTCGATCCTCTCCAGCCTGCCCCCAGAACAGGTTGCCGCGATCGAATCGCAGCTGAGCCAACCGACTTGGATGGCTGCTGCCGCAGCCTGGGAGAGGGCCTTCGCCATACTCGCGCACATCTTCGCCACCGTGCTCGCCTATCTGTCGGCGGCTCACAGGCGCCTGATCCTCCTCGGCGCTGCGGTCGCCTACAAGTCCGCGCTGGACGCCCCGATCCCGATCCTCCAGGCTGCCCTCGCCAATTCCCCTTACTACATTGTTATTACCGAAGCATTCGTCGCAGTCATAGGCTTGATAGGCCTCCTCGGGATGCTGAACATAGACACGATAGCCCCGAGGGACACAAGTGTTATTAGAAATGGGCAGTAAGATGAGCAGGGGGATCCAGGTGCGCGTGAAATCCTCTCAAATCATAGTCGTCCTGATCGTCGCGATGGCTGCCGTTGGAGGGGTCGCATACTGGCTCTCGCTGCCGCAGCCCGTGGACGAGGTCCCCCTCAGGATATACTCCGACCCGATGACAGAGAACGTCCTGCTCGCGATTGAAAACGGGAACTACACCGAATTCTCAAGGGACTTCGACGATGCGATGAAGAAGGCCCTCAACCTGGCAAGCTTCCAGCAACTGATCTCGCAGTTCGATTCAAAGATCGGGGACTACGTACCCGGATCGAAGTCATTTATCAAAGGGGAGAGGGTTGGGGGTTTCATAATTGCCTACTACAAGGCGATCTACACGAACGAGCCGGTGGGCGTCACTGTGAAGGTGGTTTTCACCTCGGGGAACGGCCCGGCAAAGATAACAGGGCTGTGGTTCAGCTCCCCCAAATTGGCATCCTGATCATCGCTGCTGGTGCACAGTGCACTTATATTTCAGGAAGGAGCTTTTGAATTAGGTGTTCTTATTGCACGAATCATCAAGAAAGATTGCAATATTCGCATTCAACGGTGAACTTCCGTGCTTTGCCCACGCGCTACTGAATGCCATCGACATGATGTCCAAGGGCTACGACGTTAAGCTTGTCATCGAGGGGTGTGCCACGGCGCTGCTGCCCGAACTTGCAGATCCCGAGAAGCCTTTCTCTAGCCTCTTTGCGAAAGTGAAGGATGCTGGTCTCATAGACTGCGTCTGCAGGGCTTGCGCGGCCCAGTCCGGGGGTCTGAAGTCGGCTGAGGAGCAGCGCCTGCCCCTGTGCGACGAGATGAGCGGGCACCCCAGCATGGCGAAGTATGTGGGCATGGGCTATACGATCATTGTGATCTAGTTCTTTGGATCGCGGCGCCGTCCATACTATTCCGCGATTTTTCCTTGCCGTGGAGTTAGGGCACGATCTCCCCCCAAAAAGTGACGAAGTAGGCGCCCTCACAGCTGGCTACCCATCTCCCGAATGGAAACCATCTGACATTGTAGTCGCATATGAGCATGTACTCAATGCTGCCGTCTGGCATTGTCACCCAGCCCATCGTGCCATCCTTCTCGGCCTTCTCCCTGAGCACCATGTCGTGGACCTCCTGGTCGTCCAGCCATGGGGACCAGGCAAGAAGGGCCAGAGTTGTCAGGAGAATCGCTGCGACTGCAAAGGCTTTCAGCCCAATCCGGGAAATATGTTTTCACCACATGGAAACTGTTCCGGCATCGAATATAAATGAAATCCTTATATTAAAACAGCAAAGTTGATTTACAAGCCCAGAAGAATGTTCTGACTATGGATCCTATTGTATTCGCTGCGATCGAGGCACTCGTCGGCATGGGAGTAACGATACTCCTACTTGGGCTTCTCGGAGCCATATTCCATGCAATAGGGAAGGTTGATCGCTGGCTTGCTGCATCTAAATCTAAATCTAAATCTAAATCTAAATCCAAATCCAAATCCGAAACTGCGGGTGTAAGGGCGCCCGCCCCCGCATCTGCAGCGATTTCAGCTGGCGCGGCTACCCAAGACGCAAGTCTCGGAACAGCAGCGGCTGGCGAAATTCCGGCTCAGGAGGAAGATCTTCCTTTCATAGCGGCTGGAGTTTACCTCTACCTAAGAGTCAGCAATCAAAAAGGATCGGGATCCATGCGATTTGCTGATGAGGAGTGCAGGAAAGAGTGGAAGCGGAGCGCACGGCTCTGCTCGTTGGGGTTGAGATGATGAAGTTCGTTATTACCGTCAACGGGACAAGGAAGGAAGTTGAAGTCTCTCCAGAAGGGGAGGATCTGCTCAGCGTAAAGGTCGACGGGAAGGCTTATTCCGTGATAGTCGATTCTTCCACGCAGGGCAAAGCCAGATCCGAAATGACCGGAAGCGCACCCGCCGACGCTTTTTCCATA
>JAULTB010000005.1:0-36250 GCA_038801655.1 Candidatus Methanosuratincola thermotaenarum
TGTATCTGGACCCTCTCCCCGTCGTACTTGTACTCGACCGCGCACCTGCCGCCCATCTTCTCCAAGATCTCCTCGGGTGCCGAGAGGCGCTCGGCAAGCATCGGCCTTATTGGCCTCCCGGGAACGGGTTTCGTTTGAGCCAGGGCAGCAAGCCCCCCGGTTGCGAGGGACTTGGCTATTGCCCCAAGGTCGCTGGTGAGGTTGTATGCGCGCTCGATCACTTCCCGGGCATCCTTGGATCCTGTGAACGCGATGGAGAGCGCGTCGAGTATCGTCATGTCCGCAACGCCCAGGCGCATCGCCCCAGAGACGGTCCTCACTATGTAAAGGGCTTCCCTCGGCGAGGCGTCCCTCAGCAGGTCGGAGAGAAGGCGGAGCTTCTCCTCCTGTGATCCCTCGCCTTGGGACCTCGCAATCTGGTCAAGGACGCTGTAGACCTTCTCCACTGTGACATTCTCCTTTGAATGATCCCCTGAGAAGAATTGGAGCGTGACCTGCTTCTTCCCCCTCGCGAGCAGGCTTTCGGCAACCTTCCCCAGGTCGCCGAGCTTCTTGTAGAGCGAATTGACCTCAGACTCGGTTGCCGCAACCGCCTGCGATATGCTACGGATTATCAGGCGGTCCGCCACCCCCAGCTCGAGCGGCATGAACTCTGGGTAGAGCCTACCCTGCGTGAGGTAGACGGCCTTGTCGATCACGTCGCTAGGGCATCGCCTGAAGAAATCCACCAGGATCTCGGTCATCTCCAAGCGCTTCGTGGTGGCGCTGAGCCTGTCATAGACTTCTACCAGATCGGCGTAGAGCAATGGCATACGGGTCAAGCACCTGCCAAGATCAGCAGTAATTAATAACCGGCAACTCTTTATGTACTTATTCAATCAATCTGTGCTCCTCCCGAGGTGCGGCTTGCAATGAGGGCAGTGATCTTCGACATGGACGGAGTGCTCGTCAATTTCAACATCGACAGCAGGAGGATCAAGTCCGAGATCATAGAGTACTTCGAGGGGAAGGGGTTCCCGAGGGGGGCGCTATCGCCAGTACTCCCATTCTCCAAGATCAAGGAAGAGGTCGAGAGGCACTTCTGTTTGAAGGGGATGAGCAGGGATCAGATCCTCGAGATCCTGAGGGCAGCCGAGGGGATGGCTGTTGAGCACGAGGTCGAGGCTGCCAAGACGACGAGGCTCCTCCCAGGGGCGAAGGAGGCTTTGTCCGAGCTGAAATCGATGGGGTTAAGGCTCGCGGTATTCACCTACAACAACTCAAGGGCAGTCAAGGTGGCGTTGGAGAGGCTAGGTATCGAGGGCTACTTCGACGCGGTTGTTTCGAGGGACCAAGTAGAGAACCCTAAACCAAGCCCGTGCCATCTGCGGAGGGTGCTTGAGCTCCTCGGCGTATCCGCGAACGAGGCTCTGGTCGTCGGGGACAGCGAGATGGACATCAAGCCAGCCAAGGAGCTCGGCGTCAAGGTCGCAGCGATAACCACTGGAGTTAGGACCGAGGAAGAGCTCAGGGAGCACTCCCCGGACTACATAGTTAATGGGCTGCCAGAAGTCGTCGAGATCGTCAGGAAGGGTTGAGCGCCTGATTCAGCTCAGCCCTTCGTCTTCTCAAGCATCCGCTCGAACGTCCACCTTATCGAGCTCCGTATCTCCCGGAGGCGCGAGTCGTCGTCGAGGTTGTTGACCCTGATCTCTCTAAGCGTCTCGCCGTCGAGGACAAGGTTATGCTCTATTATTGACATCGGATCCTTGGATCCTGCGTCTACAGCCATCTCGTCCTTCCTTCTCATCTCTCCCAACACCCTGTCAATGAAGAAAGTTTGGAATGGCGGGGTCCTCACATTCAAGTGGAGATCCGGCGCAGGGACAATCCTGACCCAGGACCTCCCAACGAATATGGTTCCCAGATCCTCACCAGCCTTGGACTTTATTGGGAAAGGCTGCTCCTCCTCGAGCTCATGTTCAGGCTCCTTGGCTGTCTGCAGCCTTGCCGCGCCGGTGCCGGTAATAGGCGCAGCCGCTGGTGGGGCGGCTGCCTGTGTCGGTTCTGGGGGATGAGCAGGGGCAGGGGCAGGGGCAGTGGCAGTGGCAGTGGCGGCGGGGCGCTCTTGTAGGGCTGGCTTCACAGCCGCTGCTTGAGCTTGCGGGTACTCCTCTTTCGGAGCTGCCTCCACCAGCCTGCTTGCTGGTCTGAAGCTCACCTTCGCGAGGGCCTCGTCGATCAGCCTGAGGTTGATTCTGCAGAGCGCCAGCTCCTTCTCGAGCTTGGAGGCTTTCTCCTCCAAGGATCGCTTGAGTTCTGCGAGCTCCTCGGTTTCCCTTTCGGACAAAAATGGATCACCTTCCAAACAGATGTGAAACGGTAGGAGGTCCAGGCAGATAAAGCTTAAGCAGATTCAAACATTTTACCTCAAGAAGCCTTCCTTAATCACAGTGTAGAAGTTTGATCCGAGATGCAGAAGCGGGGAGTGGTCCTTCCAGACCTCGCGGAATCCAGATGCCCGGCAGGCAACGACGTTTCCGAAAATAACCGAATGGTCGCCGATGTCAATCGCCTGGTTCAGCTCGCACTCGATGCTCCCCAAGGCGCCGTCTATCAAAGGCGCATTTACCTTGGTGGCAGGTGCGAACTTGAAGATCGACGACTTGTCGAGAACCTTTCCGGACTTTGAGCCTGCCATCTCGACGGCATCCTTCATCGAGAGATCGGGAATGTTGACCGTGAACTCCTTGTTCTTTAGGATCAGCGAGTGGGTGTACCTGGAGGGGGAGATGCAAACCGCCAAGATCGGGGGTTTGACTGAAACGGGGGTGTGCCAGGCAACTGGCATCACGTTCGGTTTGCCGTCTTCCCTGAGCGCCACCACGAGCGCGGCCACCCTCGGGCAGAGGAGACGGTGGTAAAATTCGCAAAGGTCTTTCTTTCTGGTCTCCGGGGATTCCATGCCTAATACTCCTGCTGTATGGTAGAAAAGGGTTTCCGTTGGTGCCAGAGGGGCGGTTGCCCCATCGCACCAGCCCTATCGGCGCCTCCGCAGGATCCATATCGAGAAGGCGAGCAATGCCGCCGATGCGACGAGGGCAACCAGGATGGGCGGGGATGATAATTCCGTGTGAGCAGGGACGCTTGCAGGGGACATTTGATGGGACTCCACCCACAGGCAGTCAGAGCTTATAATCGCGTCCCTCAATCGGGCGTATTCCGAAATGTGGTCGTAGTTCTTGTACTCCATGAAGACGGCAGTGTCCCTCCAGCAGAGTGCGGCCCCGAGGATGTGCTGCCTCCAGTCCGCGCTGACGATGTGCCCGCCCCTCTGCACTCCTCCTTGGAAGTATGTTAGGTCTACTGGGATCCAGGTGCCGCCTCCCCCGCGACTCGGCACGTAGACCATTGCCCAGCCATGCCAGCCCACATCCTTTGTGTAGAAATGAAGGTTGTGGTCCGAATCGGATCGCTCCTGGCCGGGCATGTATATCGGGCCGATTGCGGTGTATGCAGGTATGCCGTAGATCCTGCAGAACAGGACAAAGAGGTTCGCCTGGTCGTCGCAATCCCCACTGAGCCCTTTGTAGGTTTCCCAGACCGTCTGGGGAGTCGTGTTGTTGTATGAGTAGACCATATTCTCCTCGAACCAGATTATAAGGTTGCGGAGGATCAGGAGCACGTTCTCCTCCCCAGCCCTGATCGATTCGGCTAGCCCGAAGACTTCATCGGGGTTCTCAAGATCGGATGGATCCCAGATCCCGGTGAGCGGGTACATTGCCTTGAGCTGCGGGGGGATCTCAGCGAGCGTCCCCGAGAGGGCCGGATCGACCTCGGGCGGGCTCCAGTCCATGCTGATCCTGAATCGCATCGCCACGGTCGCGCTCCGGTTCGGCGGGATCGGATCGGCAGCAAGTATCCTTATCATGGGGTTGCCGTCCGGGTCCGTATTGATCTCCCAAGGCACGTCGGCGCCATTCAGGGTCACCGACTCGATTACTACTGTCTGTCCCGAGCTGTTCTTGAAAACGTTCTGGTTTAGGAGCGCGTGGCATGGGCTGCACTCATCTGTGCAGTCAATGGCCACCCCCCCATTCACTACCGTGATCGACAGGTTGTAGGAGTAGACCGACCCAGATCCCTGCATGAGCAGGAGTGCGATCAAGGCAGGCAGGATCATAAAACCAAAATCGGACTCGATCCAGATAAGCATTGGTGATAAACCTTCAAAATAAATTCCCAACCTTTATAAAAGGTAAAATGCAGAATAATAAGCGCATATTGGAGGAATTATTTTGGTTTTCACAGCCTATGTTTTGGGGGTCTGCCAGATCGGCAAGGAGAGGGAGGTCCTCGAGAAGTGCCTCGGAGTCAAAGGCGTTGTTGAGGGGACGGTCGTCTTTGGCGAGTATGACATAATCGTCAAGATACAGACCAATGATGTAAAGGAGCTCAGCAAGAGGGTCGAGGAGATCAGGAGGATTGAAGGGCTTCTCAGGAGCGCGACCCTCATATCCATCTAGAAAATCCTCCTTTTTTGCACAGACCAGATAGGCCTTGAACTGAAGGCTTGCGTCGAATGCCAAGGCAGCCACAATCAGAGCGGTTTGCATCGCAAGTATGTGTCAGCCCTTTCCAGCCACTTCCCGGGTGATCTTTGCAATCGAGTCTATTGCATTGAATCGCCTCGCAAACCGCTGGGCGGCCCTGACGCTCCTCAAGCAGGACTCGTTCATAACCTCATCTACGGCACGGCAGAGCGCCTCCTTGCTCAGATCGTACTGCTGGATCCTCCTGCCGATCTCCATCTTCTCAACGGACTCCGCTATCCCCTGGTGCTCTGAGTGTGCGATAGTCGGGATCACGACCATGGGCTTCCCGTAGTATATGGCCTCGCCGACGGTGTTGTGCCCTCCCCTTGTGACTAGCAGGTCGCATGCCTTCAGGTACTTGTAGCGGTCATCGACCCAGTTGTATATACGGAGGCGCCCTCCGTTCAACTTCGTCTCTGTGTTTGGGATATCGGAAAGCCCCCTGGAGAGGACAATGTTGTAACGGTCAGGAAACTCCCGAAAGATCTCTGCGATCGTCTTGGTGATCATCAGCTTCTCGGCCTTGGTGCCGCTTATCGCGGCAAATATGAGCGGTCGGTCGTCGAACCCCAACGAACGCTTCAGCTCCTCCTGCTCCGGCAGATCATCAGGGCGCCTAGGGATCACTGGACCGACGAGCCGGAGCTTCTTGAGGTATTGGTTAGATGGCACCACATTAGCCTTAGCGATGGTGTAGGGAGGGGGGAAATCAGGTACAACTATCACCCTGCTCATCTTCCAGAGGCTCCCGAGCATCTCGAGACCAAGGCGCTCCACATTGGCCTTCACTCTCAGCTTCGACTTGCGTATGATTGGCCTCTTGTGGGGTATCATGATCCTGAGCTGGTGCAGGATCAGCACTGAAGCTATCCTCCTCATCCTTGAGGCCAGGACTGTTGAGAGTCGGCTGTCCGACACGATCACGTCCGGCTTGAAGTGCTCAATCAGCGAGAGCTCCGCGCCTACCTGCAATGCGAATGCGTACAGGTTCTTCGGCCCGATCGAGAGCGTCCTGCGGAAGTCGAACTCACCGTCCTCCTTCTCGAATACCCTGATGGGGGGCACAACGCCGACAGGGAATGACGCTTTCTTGACGAACTGGACTGCCTCTCCGTATGTAGAGAAGAAGACCTCGTCCCCACTGGACCTCAGAGCCTTCGCAATGGGGATGCACCTGCCTGCATGACCGAGTGCTATCCCGCAGGGCGCAAAGTAGACTCTCATTGGCAAGCGACCTACAGTGACTTCTGGACTACTTCGCCGTTGGGCGACGACTCTGCGAAGATCTCTGCTGCGAATCTGTAGACAAGAGTCTTCCTGGACAGCCAAGCGTCCGGCGGGAGACCTGCCTTCATGCAGCACTCGGCGAGGAAGGTCTCCTCGTCCCAGCCGTACTCCACAGGGACCTGCGGCAGCAGCAGCCCCCTGTAGTATCCGCTCTCCACGATCAGCCCATCCCTCCCGACCTTTATGCTTGACGGGAGGTCCTTCGGGGAGGATACCTTGACCTGGACGGGGGGGGTAAGTATGCTTACCTCGAAGACTATCGAGTCGAGTTCCCTTCGCTGAACAGGAGGGAACCTCGGGTCGTTGAATGCAGCACTAATCGCCGAGTCCACCGTCGCCTCCGCGAGCGGGAGGTGAGGTACGGGGTAGCCGATGCAGCCCCTGAGCGATCGACCTGCAGGGGAGACTTTCTCCAGCGTGACGAATACGCCAGACTTTTCGAGCAGCTTTTGGTCGGGCACGTCTGTCGGCCTTATCTTCGTGCCTGTGGAGATGTACTCCTCGACCGCACGCCTTGCCAGCTTTACCAGATACCGCCCTTCATCAATTGAGTACAATCGGCTCACCTTAAGCCAGAAGCTTCAAGAGTCTCGTTTATCTTCAACCAGTGGGTGCCGTGCCAATAAAACTTTCCGCACCTGGGGCACTCCCAGACCTCTCCCTTCGCCGGCACGCCATGGCCGTCCCTGCGTTCGACCAGGAGCTCGTTGCAGAGGGGGCACCTGGTCTCCCCGGAAGGCCGCAGTCCCAGGGTGCGGGCGATCTCAGACAGCTCCCCGACTATTGTTGTGGACTTTATCAGGATGGCGGGGACGCCCCGCCTCGCTGCCCGCCTGAAGAGCTCGCTGTCCCTGGTGAGGAGGAGGCGCCCACCACCCTCGGCGGCGGATATCAGCTCGTCGTCCCCAGCCGAGGGCAGGTATTCGGTGTCGTAGCCGATGATCCTCAGCCACCTTGCGAGCTTGCCGAGCATAGCATCGGCGACGAACCGCAACCCTATTGCTCCTCTGGGAATGTGTTGACGATGAAGGCAAGGATCTCGTCCGTCGTGACTATCCCGACGGGGCTTAGGCCGTTCACCACGACAACGCCAGGGCACCGCTCAGCCAAGATCTTCCTGACTACATCCCCCAGGGTTGACTCCTCGCCAATCGACGGGTAGTCAACCTTCATCACATTTGAGATAGAGAGTTGCCTTATCCTAGCCTTCTGGTGCTTCTCCGGGACGTACATATGGAAGTCAACGAGCGCCTTGAGGAGGGCCCCCCTTGTCACTGCGCCGAGGTACCGGCCATCATCGTTGAGAACCGGGATCACAGGGGTCCCGCTTTCCAGAATGAGCTTCCTTGCGTGTATTGCGCGATCGCTGGATCTGACAGACGGGAATTTCCTCCGCATGAGTTGGGGCGTGCCCACTTCCCTGTCCTGCACGGCCTTCACCATGCTCGACCTGTAGACGGCACCCAAGAACATGTCCCCATAGAACATCGGCAGAAGATCGGCATTCAGCTCCAGCATCAGCTTCGCCGCCTTCCTCACGGATGTGTCGTTCGAGACAGCCGCTGGGAAATTGCTCATGAATCCGGAGATGTAGAGCGACCCCGGCGAGACTGCCCTCAGCCGCTGGGTCCCTATCTTGGTCAGAATGTCGGCATATGAAAGGTAGCCCACAATCTTGCCGTCGTCCGAGACGCATATGCTATCCAGCCCTTGCTTGTCCATCAAGTCCAAGGCGTCAAGCAGGGGCCGGTTCTTGTTCAAGGCTGGCGCGTCCTTCGTTGCTATTTCGGTCAGCTTCATGCCGATCCCTCCCTCGCTATCGCCTTCACAAAGTCGAATTTAGTGATCATCCCGACCAGCTCAAATTCTTTGTTGACTACAGGCATCCCGCCTATGCCGTTCTCCAGGAGCGCCTTCGCAGCCTCGGCTGCGTCTTGGTCGGCTTCTACCGTGATTGGCTCGACAGTCATCAACGACTCCGCTGTCGGGAGCTGGTATAGCCTTGTCGGCCAAAGTTCCTCAGACTTCATTGCGGTTCCCTTGATGAAAGGCTCGGATCCCCTGTATGGCCTGAGGAACGACAGGTCTGTTTCGGTTATGATCCCGACAGGCCTCCCGCCCTCCTCGACAACGACCCGGTCGGCAGAATACTCCTCCATAATGTCCACCACCCGGTAGAATGAATGCGTCCTCTTAACGACTGGGGTCTGATCAATCTTCCTTGCGATCTCCCCCACAGTATGCGCCCCCTTTTGCGTCTGCAAGTAATACGAAGTTATGTCTGTCTTGGTTATTATCCCGACCAGACCGCCGCCCGAGTCTACCACCGGAAGCCCCCTTATGTTAGCCTTGACCATCGCTTTCGCGGCTTCCTCCAAACTAGCAGTTTCCTGGATCACCTTCACAGGGGTCCTCATGATTTCGAGGACCATTATCGAATCCAATTCCCTGTTGCGCATCTTGTAGCTGGCCAAGTCCCTCACGAGGTCCTTCTTGGTCAGGATCCCCAAGGGGGAATCCTTTTCGACTACTACCAGCCTGCTCACCATCTCCCTCAGCATCAAATTCCTTGCCCTCGCAACAGTGTCGCTTTTCGAGACTGTGACAACTGGGCTTCTCATCAATTCGCCAACTTCCATATTTCCAACTACCTCCGCCAGCGGCTATAACGGCATCCCATATCCGGACGGCTCTCCACTCAACGCTCCCAAAGACGCAGATGCGCATGTCGATCGATCATGGCGCCATATCGTTCCTGCAGACCTCGCAGAGGAAGTGCCCATTCACCTCTTCCAGGCTCTCAGACCATTCCTCACAGTTGTCGCAGAAGCCGGCAAGGCTCTCCCCCTTCTTCGATGGCATGATCCTGTTCCTGGCAGCATCAGCGAGCACTTCCATCAGCTCCGGCGCCGTGGAGAGTATGTCCCTCGAAGTCACTATGCCCACCATCTTGCCCTTGTCGACGACTACGAGGCGCCTTATGCCAAGCTTCGCCATCTTCCTCGCCGCCTCCATTGCGTCTGCCCTGGGGTCTATCACGGAAACAGGCGATGACATTATCTCCCTCGCAAGGGTCCTTTCCGGGTCCCTCCCTCGCGCGATCACCCGCTCAACCAAGTCCTTCTCGGTGATTATTCCCGAAGGGTGCCCCTCCTTGGTGATCACCACTGAGCCGACAGACTTGCCGCTCATCGCGAGAGCGACTTCTTTAGCGGTTGACGTCTCTGAGAGCGTCACGAGATCCCTGGTCATCACATCAGCGACTAGAACTCGAGCTCGGATGCCGACCATTTATAGCCCCGGTTTAATCTTTGTTTTTCCTGATATTTATAGTATAGTAGGGGCGGCGGAGGGGGTGGCTTTTGGCCCCGATCCGCATCAGATCAGGGCGCACCCGCCTGGAGGGAGCACATTCAGTATGTCTGAGTCGGGGATGGCGGCAACCTTTTCCTTCAAGTCGAGACCCGCCTGCCTGCTTAGCCTTTCCTTTATTGCCAAGGCAAGGCGCTTGCCCTCGAGATCGCCGGGCTTGAGGCCCGCCCAAAGGCTTGCCCTTGAACGGACGAATTCGCCTACGCCAGCGATCACCTTGTACTCGCCATCGGAGAGGATGATCCCTATCTGGATCTCGAGCGGGATGTTCCTCACATAGTTCCTCTCCCCGTATATCATGAATGCCCCCTTTCCGAGGTACTCTCCTGAGGGTGGCGCCTTGGTGACCTGGTCAGGTCGCACCCAGTATCCGTCAGCGACGCCTATGCCCGCCTTCCATGCCCTGGAGTATGCCACAGCGAATGCAGCAGCCTCAGCCTTTGTCCTATCCGGGATCTCCTTGCCCCCAGACTTGACCACCACCACGGAGCCGCCAGGAAGGTCTGCGTGGACGAAGATGTCAGCAGGTTCCAAATGCTTCTTCACCAGGATCTCATTCTGGCTAGCGTCCTTTCCGCCTATGATCAGGAAGCCGTCCGAAGAGTACATCCACCTGAACTTCTCGTACCAATCCTTGCTCATCGCCCTCAGGACAGTCGGCTTGGTTATCGCCAAGAGGCCCTTCTTGGCCTCCTCGATCTTCCTTTCGCTCTCTTCGAGGGCCTTCCTGAGGCCCTCCAGCTTCCGCGAAGCCTCCTTCGACTCCGAGAAGTAGCGCTCTGCATTTTCCGCTGCAGATAGCTTGAAGTCTATCGCCAATTCTTTGCCCCCGATCGAGTAGACAAGGGTGCCCCGCGCCCCGTCTATCTCCCTTATGTTGGAGTCGAGAGACCGTATCGATCCCCAGTCTTTCCCCGATCGCCTCCCCCTCAGCACCCGCTCTGCGACGGACTGGACGGTGGGAAGGTTCGCCATGATTAGCTTCCCCTTTTCCAACGACTCTGCACGCCGCTTCTCAAGCTCGGCTATGTGTTCAAGCTGCCTCGACTTGATCGCCTCGAGGCCCCTTATCTCCTCCTCGACCATCGCCTTCCGCCTGTCGCCTGTCTGCTCAAGGACGAGACCCCCAAAATATAGATCGGCTGCCTCGTTGAATGTGCTGAAATGCCGACGGTCGCCCGCGATGGACACGAAATCCACAGGGACGACGGCGTATGGCTTCCCGCCCTGATCGATTATGGTGGGCTTCAGCCTCCCCGATCGGACCTCCTCAAGCACAGAGATTACGGAGGACCTGAAGGCGGCGATCTCAGCTTCCGTCACTCTTTCCGAAGGTCGATCGGCAGGTATGCCTGACCTTGCAAGGCCCTCCTCGACGAGTTCTGAGGGGAGGTTGAGGGCCCTGGTGAGGGCCCTGGAAACGGGGTGCTTGGAGGCCTTCAGATCCCCGAACGGGATTGGATCAAGGGCAACATCGAGGCCCCGCCTCGGGGGCGGCTTGTAAGGCACTCCGACCCTGAGCGCCCTGTCCTTCATCTCCCGCTGGCGGAGGGCGAACCTGATCACGCCGTCCTTGTCCGTTATGAGGAGGTTCCCGTCGCCGAAGATCTCGAAGTACGCCGAGTACTCCTCTCCACCCCTGTCCAACACCATCACGGCTATCCGGTCAAAGTCGAGCTGCTCGAACCTCAACACCTTGGCTCCAGCCAGGTATCGCCGCAGGTTCACCGCAGTCGGGGTAGGCCTCTCGGGCACAGGGTACCTGAAGCGCGTGAGGTTGAGCCTCCGCTGCGGGTCGAAGACCAGGTCGTGGGATGCCGGATGGGCATGGATGCGGAATACAAACAGGGATCCCTCGACCTGGTATACGTTGTCGACGCGAGCGCTTATTAAGGTGGAGTTGAGTTCACTTACGATAGCGAGGATGTCAAGCGATGTCATCCCAGACTTCAAAACAATCAGCTCCCAAGCCCGAGGGCCTCTACAGGAGGATGTATTACATCAGGGTGCTATTTGCAGTTATCGGCGGCCTTGTCACGGGCGGCCTGAACATTAGGGGCGAACTAGGGATCGCGGTCGGGGTTGTGGTCTTCCTTGCCTCGTACGCGTTCCTGAAGAGCTTCGGCCCCTTCAGGGGCATTCCTGACAAGAACAAGTACTACATGACCGGGATCTTCTCATACTTCCTGCTCTGGTTCTCGATATGGGTGCTCTCGATCAACCTACTCTACCCTTCCGCCCTTCCCTAGCTTTCTTGCGAGGGGCGACCTCGAAGGCATCTTCGCCCGCCTCCTGCTGCTTTTTCTTCTCCTGCGGCTCGCTGTTGAGGGGATATTCAGGGTAGTTCTCCTTCAGGAGCGCGAGGGTCTTTGCCGCTATCTCCCAAGCTATCAGGAAGCCCCTTTCATAGTCGTCTATGGTCGGCCTGTATGCCTCCTTCCTGGACTTCTCAGAGAGGGCGCTTATCTCCTGCGGTTCCCCTTTCCGGTAGAGCTTGATGTAGAGCGAGGCGGAATCCCTCTCCTTAGCGCAGTTGTATATGCCCCTTACGGCGTCGTAGAAGCCCCTCCCCAGCTCGCCTGTCCCGTTCAGCTTGTTCTTCAGGACTGAGAGGTCCTGCTCGGCCCTGGGGAGGCTCCTGAAGTAAACGTATCGGACTATCTGGGAGACCTCGGCCTCGAACTTGTGGAGCAGGTCGTATGTGGACAATCAGACCACATTGCTTTTTTATAACTTGAGCGCTTATCAAATCTTCGATGTTGGCAGATGAGGGCTGAGGACATAGCCGAAGCGATAAGGCTGATGGAAACTGATCTACCCCATGATGTCGAGGCGGCACTCGAACGTTGCCGGGATGAGGAGGAGGGGATCAGCAGAGAAGTCCTCGGAGCCATGCTCGAGAATGTGAGGATCGCGAGGGAGGGGGGCGTCCCGATCTGCCAAGACACGGGGAGCCTGGTCTTCTTTGTGAGCGCCAGCGAATGCCGAAGCGAGATCTGCAGCATAATCAGGGAGGGGGTCGCGATGGCAACCGAGTCGGTTCCCCTCAGGGCGAACATAGTCGATCCGTTCTCAAGGAGGAACACAGGCAACAACTTGGGCAGGGGCAACCCGATCATACACATAGATCCTCGCCCAGAGGGGGGGCTGCGGATAGGCATACTCGCCAAGGGGGCCGGATCTGAGAATGTCAGCGCCGCCACGATGCTGGATCCGGACCAGTCGGTGGCAGGGATAAAGGAATTCGTCCTCCAGACTGTCAGGAGGGCTGGCGCCAAGCCCTGCCCCCCGATCATCGTGGGGGTAGGCGTAGGGGGGAGCCTCGACGCCGCAGCGATATTGAGCAAGCGCGCACTGTTGAGGAGGCTCGACGAGCCATCAGAGGGCGCACTTGCATCGCATTTAGAAGATGAACTGCTGAGGGAGATCAACTCGCTCAGGATCGGCCCGATGGGGTTCGGGGGCAAGAACACGGCACTCGCGGTCAGGCTGGAAATTGCGGACTGCCACACGGCAAGCCTGCCCGTCGCAGTGAGCATACAGTGCTGGGCGCTCAGGAGGGTCTTCCTTGAGGCAGAAGGCGACAGGGTTTTGATCAGGAGGTGACGGCTTGGGCAAGGCATGCAGTCTCAGGGGAAAGATCGGTGACCAGGAGATCTCAAAGCTACAGGTAGGCGATACCGTTTACATAACTGGCGAGATATTCACGATGAGGGACCAGGCACACCTGAAGGCGCTTGAGATCCTCAGGGGAGGCGGGAGATTGCCCTTCGACCTAACGGGCGGGGTGATATACCACTGCGGGCCGCTGGTGAAGGGGAGCAGGGTGGTCTCGGCGGGGCCTACAACGAGCATGAGGATGGAAAGGAGCGAGGGGGAGATCCTCGCAAGGACCGGGGCAAAGTGCATAATCGGCAAAGGCGGGATGGGACCGGGTACCCTCAGCGCGCTCTCAGAGCACTGCGCGGTCTACACGGAGTACCCAGGGGGGGCGGGTGCGCTGGCAGCGAGGTCGGTGGTCGGGATAAGGGGGGTTTACTGGAGGGAGTTTGGAGACCCAGAGGCTGTCTGGGTGCTCGAGGTGGAGGAGTTCGGGCCTTGCTTCGTTACGATGGACTGCCACGGCAGGACCCTCAGGGAAACACTCAAGAAATGACGGTTGAAGCCCGAGCGATGCAGACCCGGCGGCAGGAGATGCAGGTAGGGCTGTTTGCTTTTTCGGCTCGGATTTGAAATGAAAGGGAAAAATTGAGGTTCTGCTTGAGGGAAAAATGGTCACTTCATCGCTGCCCATGTTGACCTTATGGCCTCGACGAAGCGCTTTGTCGCCTCTTCGGGGTTCGCAGACTTTGTTATTGCGCCCCCTACGACCAGTACGCGCGCGCCTGCCTTGACCATCTGCGGTACTACCTCGAGCTTTATGCCGCCGGCGACTGAAACCGGGATCTTGAGGCTCCTCGCCAGGTTCTGCACCAGCGCGACCTTCTGGTCCACCTCCCGCTCCCTCGACTGGGCGCTTATGCCCACGTGCATGCAGACCATGTCCACGCCCAGCCTCTCAACCTCGAGCGCCCTGGAGAGAGGATCCTTGAGGTTCATCAGGTCGACCATCACCTTGACATTGTACTTCCTGGCAGCGCCGACCGCGTCAGAGATGGTGTAGTCGTCAGTTGCACCCATCACAGTGACGATGTCAGCCCCAGCCTCGACAGCGAGCTCAGTCTCGAGCCAGCCCGTGTCGAATGTCTTGAGGTCTGCCAGGATCGTCGCGTTGGGGCAGGCATTCCTCAGAGACCTCACAGCATTGAGCCCCTCTGACTTTATCAGGGGGGTCCCGGCCTCGATTATCTCGGCGCCACCGCGGTATGCCTTCTCGGCTATGGGTATGGCATCCTTCAGGTAGCGCTCGTCTATTGCCACCTGCAGCTGAGGACCTTCGTAAACTGGCTTCAGACCCAATTGCAGCACCTTCTTGCTTGACGGTATACCGTTATAGTCCCAGCCTCTCACTGCATAGTACTCATTTAATAACCTATCCATGTCGACCGTCTCGCCCTTGGCTGGGCCGTCGGGCATCGGGACCTCGGTGAACCTCCTAGGCAGTGCATCGTCCTTCCTGCTGAAGCCTTCCCTGACGTTGAAGAGGCGCTCGATGTTGTAAATGCGCTCGCCTATCCTGTAGAACTCCTCCCTGTCCACGTAGAAGCCTGTCGCGCAGGTGAGCAGCCTTGCGTAGAAGTCCGGCTCGAAAGCCAGGGTGCTGAAGAGCGCCATAGTCGTGTACTTGCAGAGCACGAGGGAGTCCAGCACCGCGAAGACGTCCTGCATGACCTTTGTCAGAACGGCCTTGTCGTCGTATGAGTTCGGGTTCAGGTACCTTGGCATGCTGAGGATCTCCGGGACTATCATGAAAGCCCTGAGGTGGCACCCGCCCCTGTTCGAGGTGGCATATGACAGGGCCATGCCCTTCACACCCCTCGGGTCGTACGCAGGCAGTTCAAGCCCCTTCACGTGAATCGCAAAGTCATCAGCCTCAAGCTTCTTGGCAGCGCTCCGGGTCCCCTCAGCCAGCAGGTCCCCGATCCCCTCGCGGTAGGCGGTCATCCTGATCAGCTTTGAAAGTGCCTCGGTGTCGCCGAATTTTGCATTAAGACCAATGTCCGAGGGCTTGACCTTGCCCTTCTCTGCGCAAGCCATCAGGAACCCTACAGCCTGGCCCATCGATATCGTGTCGACGCCAAGCTTGTTGCAGAGATCGTTCGCCAAGGCTATCGCATTCAGGTCGCTTATGCCGCAGTTCGGCCCGAGCGCCCAAACAGTCTCGTACTCTGGACCCTCTGTCTCTATCGTCTCTCCGCTCGGGAGCCTTGGCTGGGTGATCCTCCCGCACATGATCGGGCAGGCGAAGCACCCCTTCTTGCCGCGGAGGATGGTCTTGGACATGTACTCCCCGCTCACCTTCTCTGCTTCCTCGAATACACCTGTGCTGTAGTTCCTCACCGGGAAGATCCCCGCCTTGTTTATGATGTGGACAAGGACGGAGGTGCCGTACCGGGCAAGCCCGTCTCCGGTTATCGGGTGGCCCTTGAGCACCTGGATTGTCCTCTTGACCTCCTTCATGAACGCATACCGGTTTGCAAGCGGTATCTCAGCCCTGCCCCTGACGACGATCGCCTTCAGGTTCTTCGAGCCCATTACAGCGCCGACTCCGCCCCTCGCAGCAGTCCTGTGCTTCTCGTTCATTATCGCCGCTATCTTGACCAGCCTCTCTCCCGCGGGCCCTATGCACGCAACCCTTGCGAACTGGTCTCCAACGATCTGCTTGAGCCGGTCCTCAGTCTGCGTCGTGTCTAGGCCCCAGAGCGCTGAGGCGTCATTGAGGCGGGCCTCGCCGTTGATTATTGAGAGGTAGACAGGCTTGCTGCTCTTCCCCTCGAATATGATGCCGTCATAACCCGACCGCTTCAGCTCGACGCCGAAATGACCGCCGCTGTTGGCGTCAAATATTGTCCCAGTTGCAGGCGACCTCGTCGAGACAGAGAACCTGCCCGAAGTGGGGGCAGCGGTCCCGGTCAGCGGACCAGTCATGAATATGAGCTTGTTGTCCGGACCGAGCGGATCGGTGCCAGGCTTCAGCTCATCGTAAAGGATTTTTGCCCCGTATCCCCTGCCGCCTATGAACTGCGCGGCAATTTCGAGATCAAGCTCTTCTGAAGAGATCTCCCCAGTCGTGAGATCAACGCGGAGTATTCTGTTCATGTAACCGCCCAAGCGGTGATCCTCCTGATGACAGGAGAGAATTGGGGGCACACTTATATCTTTCCTGCTTCCGGTTGGATTTAAGAGGGAAGGAAGGAAAGAAATAATGGCTTCAATATCCTCATCGGTGTTGCATATGAAAGTGAAGGCAGAGTTCTTCGCCGATCTGAGGGAGAAAGTAGGCTGCCCAGCGATGGAACTGGAGATCGCAGGCAGCACTCTGCTCGACCTCATAGAGGAAGTAGATGCGCTTACAGGCGGGGCGCTAATGAAAAATGTTCTAGAGGGGGGAAAGCTGAAAGACTTGGTGAAGGTACTCGTGAACGGCAGGGACGTCAGGGGACTTAGGGGGCTGGAAACCGGGCTGCGTGACGGTGACGTTGTCTCTTTCTTCCCTCCGGTCGCTGGCGGCTAGCGAGGAAGATCCTCCCCGCTTCCGAATCCTGATCTTGATAGGGAATCCCCGAATCATGACTTGGAAAAACAGAAAAAGAAAATAAGGGGATCAAAAGAAAGACCGCGGGACGCTTCTCAGTTTGCAGGTTTCCCTGATATCTTGATGTCTATGGTAGAGACGTTCTTAGGGGGGTCGCCGACGGCCTCAGTGCCGATCGTAACGCTCTTGACCACGGCATCTCCACCAAGGAAACGCTTCGAGACGATCTCAGCGACGTCCACCGCGCGGGAGATCGCCCTCCCCCTTGCCTTGACCGTCACCGACCCGGACTCCGTCAGCTCCATCAGTGCAGCCATCGCATAGCTCATCACCGGCTTCTTGCCGATTAGCACTGTGCCAGTAGGAACGGTTTTTTCGGACGTGGTAACGGCTTCAGCCAAGAAGATCCACCTCCGGGAGGTTACGGGCAATAATTTATCAGACGGATTTTTAAGTTTAATCCGGGCGACCGCGTTTGAAGGCAAGGATAGCTGAGGATTACAACGCAACAGCGGGCATATACGACATGAGGTACAAGGAGGAGCAGGAGCTGAAGATAGGGTTCCTCCTCAACAGGGTCAGGCTTGGAGACGGCGACACAGTCATAGACGCGGGGTGCGGCACAGGGCTCCTTCTCGAGGAAGTCTCAAAAAAGGCTAAGACCTGGCTGGTCGGGATCGACAGCTCAATTGGCATGCTGCGCGAGGCTAAGCGGAAGGGGATTGAGGCCGACTTGGTCTTGGGTGATGTGGAGAACATGCCTTTCAAGGATGGTGTTGCGGATGCGGCATTCTCTGTGAGCGTGATCCAGCTGGCGGAGAGCCCGGAACGGGCAATCAGCGAGATCAGGAGGATCACTAAGTCAGGCGGTGCTATCGGCATAAGCTACCTGAAAAGGGCAGGGATAGAAACTCCGATGGCGGCGGGGATCAGGGCAGCGGTCCATGCATCGGAAACGATGAAAGACGTCTTCATCACGGGATTCAGGGAAGATTGATTGACTGATAGTTTGCCGGTTATGTACAGAAAAGGTTTTTATAACGAGCTCCATTCACGGTAAGTTGGTGTATCGATAAAATGCCTAGCGAGCCGATAAGGTTGCTCAACAAGTCCCTGCATAGCCAGATACTTGTCAAGCTGAAGGATGGGCACGAGTACGTCGGGACCTTGGAGAAGTACGACCCAACAATGAACCTCATAATGAGTGACGCAGTCGAGGCTTCTGACGATTCAAGCGAGCCGATAGCAAAGTACGGCAAGATACTGGTGAGGGGCAACAACATACTCTACATCAAGACCTCGAGGCCCCAATGAACGGAGCCATCTAGCGGAGTCCAAGCACTCACCCTGAAGAGGTGGTCGGCACTCCATGTCACCAGTCACCCTCTATGAGGAGACCATAACATGGAGGCTGATCATAGTGCTGGTCTTGGGGGTTTTGTGCTTCGCGGCAGGGGTGACGATATTTGCATACGTGAACGACCCGAGCGAGGATCCGATGGCACTGGTTGTGATCGCAATAGTCGCGTCGGTAGGCATGGCGATCACGCTCAACTTCAGCAGGCTCTCTATCAAGGCGACCTTCGGCGGGATATCCGTGGCGTTCGGGAGGATCAGGACTTCTTTCAGATGGGATCAGATCGAGGGCTGCTATTTGGACAAGGCTTCATCGCTCAGGTATGGCGGATTCGGGATAAGAGGGGGCAGGGTCGATGGAAAGACCAGGCTCGTCTACAACATAACCGGCGCCCCTCGACTAGTCCTGAAGGTGAAAGGCGCCAAGTACGACGAGTTCGCCTTCTCCACCAAGAGGCCGGACGAGCTTATGAGGGTGATCAAGGGGCAGATCCCGCAGCTGTCCCAGTGAAAACCCAAGCGCCCTTCAGATAGCAACCAAGAGCCGGAAAAATTATCCCGGGTTATTCGACAATCGAAAAGCCATACTAGAAAGCAATATTAGGAAGTGGGATATGCTAACCTTTAAAGTGATGGTGGAGGGCTATATTTGAGTCCAAGGAACGTTGTTGTAGAAGCACTCCAGCAGCAGCCGGTCGAGTCGCACAGCGTCGAGTTCGTCGAGAGGAAGGGTCTCGGGCACCCCGACTACATCGCAGACAGCCTGTCGGAGGAGTTCAGCCTCGAGCTCTGCAAAGAGTACCAGAAAAGGTTCGGCACAATACTTCACCACAACGTCGACAAGGTGCTCCTCGTGGGGGGGCAGGCGAACCCCAAGTTTGGGGGAGGCGAGGTGATCACCCCGATCTTCATAATAATGTCAGGAAGGGCGACCAGCGAGGTGAACACCAACGGCGGGGTGGAGTACATCCCTGTGGGTAGGATAGCCCTCCAGGCAGCAAAGAACTGGATCAGGAAGAATCTCCCCCACCTTGACGTTGACCACCATGTGATAATCGACCACAAGATAGGAAAGGGGTCGGCTGACCTGGTATGCAACTTCAACACTAGGTACGGAAAGATATGCTCGAACGACACCTCCTTCGGCGTCGGTTACGCACCCTTGGACACGCTCGAGAGGCTTGTCTTCGACACTGAGAGGTTCATCAACAGCCCGGAGACGAAAAAGAGGTTTCCCGAGGTTGGGGAAGATGTCAAGGTAATGGGGCTGAGGACTGGAAGCGAGATCAAGATAACCATAGCGGCAGCCACGATCTCCAAGAACGTGCCTGATCTATCCCACTACCTGTCTGTAAAGGAGGAGCTGAAGTCAGCGGTCGAGGACTTCATCGCCAGGAAATGCGACACGCCTGTAGAGGTTTTCCTGAACAACGCAGATATTCCTGAGAAGGGGACAGTCTACCTCACGGTGACAGGGACCAGCGCCGAGATGGGGGACGACGGCGAGACGGGGAGGGGGAACAGGGCCAACGGGCTGATCACGCCTCAGAGGCCGATGTCGCTGGAGGCAGCAGCCGGCAAGAACCCGGTGAGCCACGTTGGTAAGATATACAACGTGCTGGCTGGGAGGGTAGCCGAGAAGGTAGCCGAGATAAAAGGTGTGGACGAGGCATACGTCAAGATAGTCAGCCAGATCGGCAGGGCTATAGATGACCCCCACATGGCCAATGTGCAGCTCGTTATGGAGAAGGGATCCCCAGTGACGAGCAACATACAGGGCGAGATAAGGGGGATCGTGGAGAGCTCCCTTGACTCGATAGCCGAGATCACAGAGGCAATTCTTGAGAAGAGAGTGACCCTCTTCTGAGGGTTTCCTTCATCCTTTCTTTCTTGTACTCCTCAAAGAGGGCCCTGATCCTGTCCGGGCGCGACTTCATACCCTCTTCCATGGCGGAGCAACCCTCACGGATCATCCTCTCGAGAGATTCCCTTCCAATCACCAGCGTCTCATCTGCTACAAAGCCGTCGTTATTGCCCCTAACCGCAAATGGCACCCCGATCTCCCAAAGCCTTGACCGCATGCCTGCGCCGGGTTGCTCGTCGAGAATCAGGAACGGGTTGCCGAAAGGCTTGAAGGCCGATTCGAGATCGCTTTCCGCCGAAGACATGGATTCCAGGTAGATCAAGGATCTCCCGCCGACCCCTTCCGGCGGCACCGCATCGGCGATCCTTCTCGCCCGCCTTATGGGGATCGATCGTCCCTCGGCTATCGCGCAGATGGCAGACCTCAGCTGCTGCCGATCGGACTTGAGCGAGTCCACCTCTGCCCTGAGCCGGGTTGTCTCGTCTAGCAGTGACTTGATCCTCCTCTCGAGCTCGTAGCTCTCCAAAGCCCGGGGCTGCCTGTACTCGAGGCGCGTGAGCCGCATCTCATCCTCGAGCTCTTCTATCCTAGAGGATAGCCGCCTGATCTTTTCTATCAACGCATCCCTCTCGGTTCGGAGATCCTCGAACTTTGATTCGAGAACCCTTATCCTCTCGCGCTCCCCGCTCGCCCTCGCCTTCTTGGCGACCGGCCGCACAGGATTTGGTGACCGGCTCCTGGAAATGGCGTCGCTTATGCTGATCCCCCTGACCACAAGCGCCTTTACCTCTTCAAGGTCCACCTGATCGCTGCTTGCGCGCGCATGCGAAGCGCACTGCTCAAGCTTGTTCCTGAATGAGGAGAATGCCTTGAAAGCCGCGGCGAGGGAGTCCCTCTGGTGCGCGTCCTCCACAACTATCCCCTGCTCGTCAGAGAGGAGGCCCGCAATCTCGGACTTCTCAGAGGTCCGCATCGGGCGGTCGGGGGAGAAGACCATTGCACTGTGCATTGCTGCGAGCTTCGTGACCATGTCAGGAGGGGGAGAGACGTCGCTTGCGAAGACTAGGGCCCTACCCAGCGAGGCAAGGCTCCTCGCTATCTGCCCCCTCGTCATGCCCCTCCCGCTCATGAGGCGGAGTACCCGACCGTTCAGATCCATCACGGCGACCCCAGTGACCATGCCAGGGTCGACGCCCACGATCAGGTATCTTTTGACTGTCTCCTTCCTGCTCTCCTCAAGCAAGGGCATATACTCAAATGACTTTGTGTAAAGCGGGGTTATTTTAACGTTCACGCTTGAGGTCCTGATCTGCCGGACCATGCCGAATAGCTGGTTCCTCGGCGAATACACCGTGAAGGAGGCGCCGACGACCCCATGCGCCCCTTTTTTGATCGCGAGGTCGAACTCAATACCCTTGGATACAAGGGCAGACTTGACCCCTCCAACAAGGCTCTGGACGGCCCCCTCGACGCTCCGCCTGTACCGCTCTGAGCTCATGCCGCCTGGCCCGTACCGGCGCTTCCTCGATATGGTTATCCTCGTCTCCGGCCCATAAACCCTTACGGCATAACCTATCCCTGCGGCCGCCGCCCTGGCACATGCCTCTGCAGATTTGAGGGGGTTCAGCTTCTCCCCATCCGAGAATCCTATCCGCTTGCCTACTGCCGAGAGGGGCAGAAAACCCTCCTTCGGGGATCCGGTCACCTGGACGAGTTCAGCCTTCAGCAATTTGCCGGCAAAGCGCCTGATCTCGCCCTCGTCGCCGATCTCGTAGATGTTGTCAACCGCCACAGCATCGACCTCAAAATCGAGGGCTGCCTTTGCCACCTCATCCGGGCTCATAAGCTCGCGCCTGAGCAGGACTTCGCCGCCGCTCATGACCACTGCGGAAAAGCCCTTCCTGGACGGGTGGCGGTCGATGCCCATGACTTTCGAATACTTAATCATAACGGATCAACTAAAAGCATATATATTACAATGTAACCGAGTGTATACGAGAATCTGACGCTTATTAAAATTTGTCGTTGCAATTTTTCATATTTTCTAATTGCCCCTAATCACTGTTACGAAACATTTAAATGATAGACTCTTTCGCATATTATTTGAGAATAAAAAAGGTGTTAAGTATGAGCGGAGTAATTGAAAAAACAGAAAATGAAGGAAACATAATGACTGTAGAAGGGGAAAACATCGCCAAGGTTGCAATGGCCCTCTCATCCCCGACGAGGATACAGATACTCAACTTCATAAAGTCCAGGGAGGTCGACATGCAGGAGATCGCAGAGCTGATAAAGCAGAGCAAGGCGAATGCCAGCGCGCAGATGAGGATACTCGAGGAAGTTGGCCTTGTCAAGACCTCCTACAAGCCGGGGATAAGAGGAGTGAAGAAGGTCTGCAGCACTGACATCAAGGAGATTAGGTTCAAGTTCTAAACTTGGGTCTTATTTCCTAAATTCTCCAATCCCTTATCTGTTTATTCAAACAAGCAGAAAATTCATTGTACTTGTTTTATCCCGAGCGATTCGGCAGCCAGGGGAGATCAGGCTTATCGATAGACAGGCTTCCCTGCAGCAGCGCTTACGAACCCCAGATACGGCATGGACGGCCTGCCCGGCCTGGACCTGAACTCTGGGTGAGACTGTGTGCCAAGGAAGAAGGGGTGATCGGGCAGCTCAAGGAACTCCACCCTCATTCTGTCCTCGGACCAGCCGCTGAAGACCATGCCGCTCTCCCTGAGGAGCTCCCAGTACTTCGGGTTGACCTCATACCTGTGCCGGTGCCTCTCGACGACGGCGTCCGAGTTGTACAGGCGGTGGACCATTGTCCCAGGCTCCACGATTATTCTGTAGGAGCCCAGCCGCATCGTACCACCTAGCGCTTGGAGCCGCTTCTGTTCAGGCAGGAGATCGATCACAGGGTGGGGGGTATTCGGATCAACCTCGGTGGTGTTCGCGCCCTCGAGTCCGATAACATTCCTTGCATACTCGACAACAGCGAGTTGGAAGCCGTAGCAGATCCCGAGGAGCGGCTTCTTGTTAACGCGGGCATAGTGCACGGCGCTTACTTTCCCCTCTGTCCCCCTCGACCCGAACCCAGGGAGTATCATTATGCCATCATATCCGCCGAGCTGCTCTACCTTCGAAGGATCCCTCTCGAACTGTGTCGTCTCAACCCAATCTGTGTATACACGGCAGCCGACTTTTGCTCCAGCGTGCTTCAGGGCCTCGGTTATGCTGACATACGAGTCGGAAAGTTTCGTGTACTTCCCGCACATGGCAATCTTCAGTGGGGTCGAGGCCCTCATGAACTCGTCCACTATGGAGGCCCAAGGCGCCCAGTCAGGGGTCCTGCCGTTGAGCGCCAGTCTCTTTACGATGTACTCGCCCATGCCCTGCTCGTCGAGGTTCATCGGGATCTGGTAGAGGCATTCCGCGTCATAGGATGTGAAGACCGCCTCGATGGGAACGCTTCCGAAGAGCGCTATCTTCCGCCTGACATCCTTGTCCAAGGGCACCCTGCATCTAGCCACAATGATGTCCGGCTGGATGCCTATCCGCCTCATCTCCTGGACGCTATGCTGGCAGGGCTTGCTCTTCTGCTCGTTCGTCGAGTTGAGGATCGGCACAAGCGCGACATGGACGAAGAGCGTGTCGCGGGGGTCCTCCTCGAGCCGCATCTGCCTGGCAGCCTCTAGGAACGGGAGGCCCTCGATGTCCCCTATGGTCCCGCCTATCTCGACCAGGAAGACGTCTGCGCCAGAGGATTTGGCGGCGGACCTGATGGCGCCCTTTATCTCGTCGGTAACGTGGGGGATGATCTGCACGCACTGGCCGAGGTACTCCCCCTTCCGCTCCCTCTCTATCACTGAAGCGTAGACCTTGCCTGTCGTGATGTTGCTGAACTTCGAGAGGTTTATGTCAAGGAACCTCTCGTAGTGCCCGAGGTCAAGGTCGGTCTCCCCGCCATCCTCGGTCACGAACACCTCCCCGTGCATGAAAGGGTTCATTGTCCCTGCGTCTACATTGACATATGGGTCAATCTTCATTGCCGAGACCGAATACCCCCTCGCTTGCAGCATCTTTCCTATAGAGGAGGTCGTTATGCCCTTGCCGACGCTGCTCAGGACGCCGCCGGTGATGAACACGAACTTTGCCATATGGACGCCTCAACAACACCAATTATCTCCGCCCAGTCGGTTTAAAAAGGTATTTCTCTGCCGATCCTAGCGCTTTCTGACCAGCTCAATCCCCGTTATCTCCACATATCCGGAGGTCCTTTGCCAAGACTTTTTGGCGGAGGCGATCCTTATCCTGCTCCTGAACAGGGGCATGTCGCAGACGAATGTCTCGTACTCCCCGCCCTCCCCTGATACGTTGATCCCGTGCCTTGAATGCAAGCGGATCAGGTCCTCGAGCGCATCATTATCCAAACGCCTCCCCAGCCACTCTGGGCCGAGGCCCTCTGCAGAGACAGAGGTGAAGTAGATCTCGAAGCCGAGCCCGATCATTTCCCTGATCAGGGCCTCCTCGTCATGCCCCCAAAGGGGATGGAGGTGAAGCAGCCCCGCCCTCTTGCATACCTCATCGACCCTCTCCTTCTGGTACCTACTGGCTATCGCGCCAGTCACGATAGCGTCGATCAGGTGGGCTTGGGCTATTCCGGGGATCGCCTCTGCGAGATCCGAGACCTCCATCTCCTTGATGCCTGAGACTTTGACTTCCACCCATGGCACTCCTATGCACTCTGCCTGGTGGTGCGCCAGAGCTACATTTGGGACGTGGAACATGTAAGAGTCTGCCCGGATCGGGGATACGGAGATGAGGCAAGCCAGATCGTGTCCATCCGACTTTACCCTCAAGGCTGCGAGGTTGCTGTCCTTGCCGCCTGAGTATAGCACTGCGACCCTCATGTCGAAAACCTCAGAATGCCAGTATCACCGCGAGGAGACCCGTGAGGAAAATGCCGTCGAAAGTCCCTGCGCCTCCTATGCTCATGTTCCCTGCCCCCATGGATCTTATGTCTCTCAGGTGGAGCAGGTCCGCACCAACCAGCGTCCCTATCGTGCCCCCAGCATATGCAACCACCACTGAGTACTGCCCCCCAAGTGCCAGGGCAGAGACCGCGGCGACAAGAGGCGGGATGAACATCGGCGTGACTATACCGACGCCGCTGACAGGCTTCGCAATGAAGTACACCACCAAGGATACGACCGCAGTGGAGACGAGAGTAGGGGCGGCGGCCCCGGGGTTTGCCAAGAGGAGATAAGCGGAGAGGATGATAGGCATTATCGCCCCCCCAAGGTTTATCGAGAGGACGCTCTCGAGGACCCTCCTCTCGACTGAGGGGACAGGGTACGGTATCCCAAAGAAGTAGACGTACCTCACGGTGGGTGCGGCGGATGCGACCCTGCTCCGCCAGATGGGGATGTTTATCGAGCTGCCCGCGAGGCTGAGGAGGAGGAACATCAGGAAAGAGCCCCACCCGAGCCCGTAATTCTTCAGCGCCTGCCCTACCAGCCCCAAGATCATCAGGGGTGCAAGGATTATTAAAAAGAAGAAGAACGCTACGAGCACTACCCCAATGGTGGGTAGAACGAAGGCTTCCCTGCTCATCAACACTACCTTGTGCAAATACCGGGCAAAAACATATAACTTTTTGGATGGACTAATCATGATTATGGAAAGCCAAAGGATCCTCGTGACGCTCACCCCACCCGAGGCGAAGAGGCTCATAGGCAAGGGCGTCTCCTCGCTGCCCCAGGTGAGGCGCGCACTGGCTGGGGGTACGGTCGTGATCGCCCCAGGAACGACCAATGCTTATGTATATGAAGAGATCACCGGCGAGAGGATGGACAGGGGTCGGTTCGCCATCGGGATTGTGACGAGCCGCGGGACCTGCGTCTCGAAGGCATCAGCGCGGATGCCTGAGGCTGTCATCTCCCGCGGTGTAAAGACAGGGCAGAGGATCAAGGATGTGCTCGATGATCTTGGTCCCCAGGATGTCTTCATCAAGGGGGCTAACGCGGTGGATCCTTGGGGCAACGCAGGGGTCTACCTCGGATCGCCCACCGGCGGAACTATGGGCATGAGCATAGGGACGCTGCTTGCAAGGGGCGTCCAGGTTGTCGTGCCGGTTAGCCTTGAGAAGCTCGTCCCGTTCCCGATTTCAGACATAATCCCGGAGATGGGGAACAAGAGGTTCGCCGCTGCGATGCGCATGCCCGTGGGGATGATGCAGATCCCGGGCAAGGTGGTGACCGAGATGGAAGCCGCGAGGATCCTCTTCGGGTGCAGGTGCATACCGGTCGGCGGAGGGGGCGTAAACGGGGCCGAGGGAGGCAGGTGCTACGTGCTCGAGGGCGACGCCAATTCGATCGGAGAGGCCTGGGAATACCTCCTCTCGATAAAGGGCGAGCCGGAAATCAAGGTGGAGGAAGAGAGCTGCTACGAGTGCAAGATGGTCTGTTCCCATAAAATAACGCCGTTAAGTTATTAAGCGTTTGAGGAGAGCCAATATGAGTGCAAGTTCGATTGTTTTGGGGGCATGAAGAGTGCTGCTCAGCGTCCAAGATCTCCACGTGACCGTGGATGGTAAAGAGCTTCTGAAAGGGATAAACCTTGGCATGGAGTATGGCGAGATAGTGGCGATAATGGGGCACAATGCCTCAGGCAAGACGACGCTCGCCCTCACCCTGGCCGGTTTCCCGCAGTACCAAGTGAGCAAGGGAAAGATACTCTTTGAGGGGGAAGACATTACCCCGAAGAGCATCGACGAGCGGGCAAGGATGGGGATGGCCCTTGCCTTCCAGTCCCCGCCGGCAATCAGGGGGATAAAGCTCGGGCACATGATCTCGCTGTCAGCAGGGATGAACCCCTGGCAGCCGAAGCCGGGGGACGACTCCGACCTACCTAAGAAGATCCTGAGGAAGGTGAACCTCGAGCCGGAGAAGTATCTCGACAGGGAGGTGAACGTCGGCTTCTCAGGAGGGGAGAGGAAGAGGTCAGAGCTCGCGCAGATATTCGCAATGAAACCCAAGCTGATGATACTAGACGAGCCGGACAGCGGCGTAGACATCGACTCGCTGAAGGTGCTCGGGAACAGCCTGCAGGAGTACTTCAGAACGGAAAAGTGCAGCATAATGATAATCACCCATCACCGGCACATCCTCCAGTACCTGAAGCCAAGCAGGATGCACATCCTCTCAGGTGGGAAGATCGCGTTAACAGGCAGCTACGAGGAGTTGATGCCGAAGATAGAGGAGCAAGGGTACGAGAGGCTGATAAAGGAGGCTTCGAACACATGAGTGATGAATGGAGAAAGAAGTACAGGCTTGAGGCGCTCCAAGCGGTAACCAAGCGGGCTGCCTTTGGGAACGATATTGACCTCAGCGACTTCGTCACGATCCCTAAGGGCGGTGCTGGTCTGGACGAGAACGTGAAGAGGAGGAGCCTAGAGGTCGGAGTTGACCTGGAAGGGAAGAAGGGGGGGACGTACTTCCAGGTCGACCATTCCGTGCTGCTCAGCCAGCTTGCCTCGAGGATCAAGGGCGTCGAGATGATGACCACGGACGAGGCCCTCAACAAGTACGACTGGCTGAAGGGCTACTACTGGAAGGCGCTCTCCGTCTCCCAGGACAAGTACACAGCGATAGCCGAGCTGAGGCAGACGAAGGGGTACTTCATCAGGTCTGCCCCGAACGAGAAGGTCGAGCAGCCGATCCAGGCCTGCATGTACATAGGCACCGAGGGCGTCCTCCAGGCACCCCACAACATAATAATCGCCGAGGAGGGATCCGAGCTCAACGTGATCACGGGGTGCACCGCAGACAGCAGGGTCAAGACTGTCGCCCATGTCGGCGTGAGCGAGTTCTACGTTAAGAAGAACGCCACGCTCGTCTTCACGATGATACACAGCTGGTCCGACGAGGCGTATGTCAGGCCCAGGACGGGCGTTATAATCGAGGAGGGCGGCACATTCATCTCCAATTACGTGATGATAAAGCCAGTGAGGGACATCCAGAGCTACCCGACAGCACACCTGGTAGGCAAGGACGCCAAGGCGAAGTTCAACTCGATAATCTACGCGAGCAAGGACTCGATTATCGACCTCGGGAACAGGATTTACCTGATGGCGGAAGGGACCTCCGGCGAGTCCATATTCAAGGTGGTCTCGACTGGGACGTCGAAGGTCTACAACAGGGGGCAGATAATAGGTCAGAACAGGAGCACCAAGGGGCACCTCGAGTGCAGGGGGATGATACTCTGCCCAACTTCCTCGATAACAGCCATACCCGAGCTCGTCGCCGAGCACTCTGACACGGAGCTCTCGCACGAGGCTGCGATCGGCAGGCTCCAGGAGGAGCAGCTCCACTACCTCATGGCAAGGGGCATCCAGCCGGAGCAGGCGATAGGCGTGCTCGTCAAGGGCTTCCTCGATCCGGGTCTCCCGGGTCTCCCGCAGCGGCTCCAGGAGGAGATAAGGGCAAAGCTGGCGCTTCTGGAAAGGAAGAGCACCCCCCAGGAGCCTTGCTGAAAGGGCTACGCACCACTCTTTTTTGCCACTGATTTTTTGCCCGACTTGGCGCCTATGCAACCGAAAGGCGAGAATTAAGCGGTGTTTTTTATTGTCACGTCGCCAGAATAGACCTTCTCGACGCCACCCTCGGTCTCGACCAGGAGTGCCCCGTCCTGGGCTATGTCAAGAGCCCTCCCTTCGATGATCCTGCCGTAGGAGCTTACCGTCACCGGCGCGCCCAGGGTGCATGAGAATAGACGCCAAGCCTCCAGTATTCCGCCTATCGAAGAGGGCAGCCCCTCGTACATCGCCTCTGCGTGCATCAGGATTGTCGAAAGCAGCTCCGCACGGTCCAGCCGCCTCCCCAGCACGTCGAGCGTCGAGACGGCCCTTCCCCTGAGCCCATCGGGCAGATCCGCTGTGGAGAAGTTCACGTTGAGACCGATGCCCGCGATCACATACTCCACTTTCTCGGGATCGGACGAGGCCTCCAGGAGTATGCCGCATATCTTCCTCCCACTGACAAGAACGTCATTCGGCCACTTGAGGGATGCGGGTATTCCGTGCGGCATCAGGGCCCTAGCCACCGCTACGCCGAACATGAGCGTTAGGATGGAAACCTGCTGGATCGGCAGGGAGGGGCGAAGCAGAACGCTGAACCAGAGACCGCCTGGCGGGGATGACCAGCACCGGGATGCCCTGCCCTTACCGGACCGCTGCTCGAGGGCAACTACGAGCGTCCCCTCCGCCGCCCCCTGCTCCGCCAGCCCCCTTAGGAAACTCTGCGTCGAGTCGACCGTCTCGAGCAGCGTCGGGTTCCTGCCGAGCACGCGGGTCCTGAGCCTTGCCAGGATCTCCAGCGGGAGCAGGCCGTCGAACCTGGGCACGAGCAGGTAGCCCTTGCCCCTCACGGATTCTATGAGGTACCCCTTGTCCCTGAGGCGCGCGATCTGCTTCGACACCGCCGCCCTCGAAACCCCCATCTGGGAAGCAGCGGCCGATCCTGAGAAGAACTTGCCCTCTGACAGAAGCCGATCCAGGGGGCGCAAAGGGATTCGCCAATAAAAAATAGGGGAGGGGTTAGATAATACCTTTCTTCTTGAACTCCTCTATTTCGGCCTCTGAGTACCCGAGCGAGGTTAGTATCTCATTGTTGTGCTGACCAAGCAGCGGCGCAGGGTCGAACCTCTTTATCGGGGACTCGGAGAACTTTATCGGGCAGCCAGCCACCCTGACCTTCCCGTACTGGGGCTGGTCTAGCTCGATTATCATCTCCCTCGCGTTCACGTGCGGGTCCTCGACAGCCTCGCCGACATTGTAGACCGGCGCAGAAGGCACGTCGTTCTCCAGCAGGAGTTTCGCGACCTCCCACCTAGTCTTCTGCTTCGTGTATTCCTCGATCAGCTGCTTCAGTATCGGCTCGTTGGCGCACCTGTGCGGGTTGGTGTCGAAGCGCGGATCAGTAATCCACTCAGGCTTGCCTATTGCCATGCAGAACCTCTTGAATATTGCGTCGTTCCCAGCAGCGATCACGACGTAGCCGTCCTTTGCCTGGAAGATGTCGAACGGGGTGATCGTCGGGTGCTTCGAACCGATCCTGGTCGGGATCTTGCCCTCAAGGGTGTACCTGACCACTGCGTTCTCCAGGACTGCAACCATCGAGTCCACCTGGGCAACATCCACCTTCTGGCCCTTGCCTGTGCACTCGCGGTATCTGAGCGCCGCCAGGATGCCTATCGCCAGGAACATCCCGGAGACGATGTCTCCTATGGACGAGCCAGCCCGCGCTGGAGGCTTGTCCGGCCAGCCGTTCATGTCCATGAAGCCGCCCATCGCCTGGCCGATGATGTCATAGCTGGGCCACTTGCTGTAAGGGCCGGTGTGCCCGAATCCCGATCCGCATGCGTAGATGAGCCTAGGGTTAACCTTCTTCAGGTCCTCATAGCCCAGACCCCACTCGTCGAGCGTGCCCGGCTTGAAGTTCTCGATCAGGACGTCGCTCCTCTTGACGAGCTCCTTAAGGATCTCCTTCCCCTTGGGGTCTTTCAGGTTGAGCGTTATGCCCTTGTGGTTCCTGTGGATGCTCACGTAATAGGCGCTCTTGTCCGGACCCTGGACGTTGGGGAAGAACGGCCCCCACTCCCTGTTCATGTCGCCGTATACCGGCCTCTCTATCTTGATAACTTCTGCCCCCAGATCGGCAAGGACCATACCGCAGTACGGCCCGAATAGGGCTCCTGTCAAACTAAGGACTCTAACACCTTCTAGTGGTCTCTTCACGATGGTTCCTCCTTTTGTTGTAGGGAGGCAGCACCATATAGATAAAAATTGCGATTTTCCAAGGAGCCGGGCTGGGGAGTTCTGGAACGCAGGCTGTAAGCGGCATTAATGCCAACCAGAAGCAGGCGGAAGAATGATGGAAACATCGCTGAAAAGACTCGAAATAAGGTGGAAAAAAAGGAAAATTAGACGGGGATGTTCCCGTGCCTCTTCGGGGGCCTTGCCTGGAGATCCCTCTTGGTAGAGAGGGCCTCTAGCGCCTTGATGAGCATCGGGCGGGTCTCCTTCGGCAGGATCACCGCGTCGACATAGCCCATGTTCGCAGCGATGTACGGGTTCGCGAACTTGTTCCTGTATTCCGCGGCTAGCCTGGCGGTGATCTCCTTGACCTCCTCGGGTGTCTTCGCCTTCATGAGCTCATTCCTGTGGATGATCTCGACTGCTCCCTCAGGGCCCATCACGGCGATCTCCGCGGTGGGCCAGGCGAACACGACATCCGCTCCCAGGTGCCTGCTGCACATTGCGATGTAGCCGCCGCCGTAGCTCTTGCGCATGATCACGGTGAGCTTCGGGACCGTCGCCTCGGAGTACGCATAGATTACCTTTGCACCGTGCCTGATTACGCCGCCGTGCTCCTGCTTCGTCCCTGGCAGGTAGCCTGGCACGTCGACAAAGGTGACCAGCGGTATGTTGAATGCGTCGCAAGTCCTTATGAACCTGGCTATCTTGTCAGAAGAGTCGATGTCAAGGCAACCCGCATAGACCATCGGCTGGTTTGCAATCACTCCGACGCTCCTACCGTTGAGCCTCGCAAAACCTATGACTGCGTTTGGAGCGTACATGGGCTGGAGCTCGTAGAACGAACCCTTGTCGAACACGAAGTTAATCACGTCGTGCACGTCGTACGGCTTCTTCGGATCCGCAGGCACAACCTCGTTGAGCGCTTCGTCCATCCTGTCTGGAGGATCTCCGCACTCGACTATCGGCGCGTCGTCCATGTTGTTAGAGGGCAGGTAGCTCAGCAGCGTCTTGATGTGCTTGATGCAGTCCTCGTCGTTCTCGCACGCCATCGTCGCGACGCCGCTCAGCTTTGCATGCGCCTCTGCACCTCCGAGAGCCTCGAATGTCACGTCCTCGCCGATTGCCGCCTTGACTACCTTGGGCCCGGTAATGAACATGTAGCTAGTCTTCTTGACCATGTAGATGAAGTCCGCAAGTGCAGGCGAGTAGACTGCGCCGCCCGCGCATGGGCCCATGATTGCAATGATCTGCGGGATCACTCCGGAGGCCATGACGTTCCTGTAGAATATCTCGCCGTACCCAGCCAGCGAGTTGATCCCTTCTTGGATCCTGGCTCCGCCCGAGTCGTTCAGCCCGATCACAGGGCAACCAGCCTTGAGCGCCATGTCCTGGATTTTGGTTATCTTCTTGGCCTGCATCTCGCTGAGCGATCCGCCCACGAATGTGAAGTCCTGGGAGTATACGAAGACGGTCCTGCCGTTGATCGTGCCGTATCCGGTGACGACAGCATCACCGAGCGCCTTCTTCTTCTCCATGCCGAAGTCATAGCACCTGTGGACGACAAACTCGTCGATCTCGACAAAGCTGCCGGGATCAAGGAGCTTCTCGATCCGCTCCCTGGCTGTAAGCTTCCCAGCGGCGTGCTGCTTGTCGATCGCCTCCTTTCCTCCACCCAGCTTCTTCTTCTCTTTTAGATCTGCCAATTCCTTGAATTTCTCCGGTAAGGTTTGGAATGCCATTTTTCAGTTCCCCTCCATCACTCAAACACTATCAGCGTGTCCCCAACGTTCACAAACTTCCCTGGGGCCACCTTGATCTCCTTCACCTTGCCTGCCCTGTTGGACTTTATCGGGTTCTCCATCTTCATCGTCTCGAGGGTCAGCAGGACATCGCCAGGCTTGACTTCGTCACCGGGCTTGCACTTGATCGTCATCACAGTCCCAGGCATGGCTGCGCAGAGGTTGCCCGCAGCGGGCGCGCCGCCTGCACCGCCTGCCCCTCCGGCTGCGCCTGCAGCCTGGAGGGATGGGGACATCAGGTCTGCTATGTTTATCTTGAAGACCTCGTCGTTGACCTTTACGTCGTAGAGCCCGTAGGCGCGCTCGGTCAGGTCAACGCTGTACTGCACATTCCCAAGGCTCAACTGGAATTTGCTTGTCTTTGCCATTCAGGAACACCCCATCAATTCAACGGGCAGACTTGACTCTGCCTGAGATCACCCAGCCGCTGCTCACTGGCTGCCTCTGCGGCTTGCTGTTGATGTAAGAGGCTATGGCGGCTGCAAGAGCGACTGTCTTCTTGTCGGTCACCGGAGCCCCTGCCGCTGCTGGTGCCTCAGCTGGCTTCGCTGCGAGCTTTGCAAGCACGTTCTCCTTGCTCTTCTTCCAGGCGTTGTCTGAGTCTACCTGGGTCTTCACCTTGTCGAGTATGTTCCTCTCTGCGATGAGCTCGGTGTGCAGGTGCCCAGCTATGAACTCCTCGTCCCTCATCATCACCTTGTGGAACGGGATCACGGTCTGGATGCCCTCGATCACGAACTCGTCAAGGGCACGGCGCATCCTCATAATCGCCTCCATCCTGTCCCTGCCCCAAGTCAGCAGCTTCACCGCAAGCGAGTCATAGAACGGCGGGATGGTGTAGCCTGCATAAATACCACTGTCGACCCTTATACCTGGGCCGCCGGGCTCAATGTAGTTGGTTATAAGACCTATCGAAGGAACGAAGTTGTTCATCGGGTCCTCCGCGTTGATGCGGCACTCGATCGCATGCCCGGTTATCTTCACGTCATTCTGGCCGTAGGTCAGCGGCTCGCCGGACGCGACCTTGAGCTGCTCCTTCACGATGTCGATGCCGGTGACGAACTCTGTGACTGGGTGCTCGACCTGGAGCCTGCTGTTGACCTCGAGGAAGTAGAACTCCTTGGTCACGTCGGAGTAGAGGAACTCGCACGTCCCTGCGTTCTCGTACCCCGCTACCTTCGCGACCTTGACGGCCGTCTCTCCCATCCTCCTCCTCAGGTCTGGATCAAGGTACATGACAGGTGATGGTGCCTCCTCAATGAGCTTCTGGTGCCTCCTCTGGATCGAGCACTCCCTCTCTCCGAGGTAGATGCAGTTGCCCTTCTTGTCTGCGAGTATCTGGATCTCGATGTGCCTCGGCCTCTCAATGTACTTCTCTATGTAGACCTCTGGCCTCGAGAAAGCCGATGCTGCCAGGCGCTGCGCCTTCTTGATCGCCTCGATCAGCTCGTCCTTGGACCTGCACACCTGCATCCCGATGCCGCCGCCTCCGCCCGCGGGCTTCACCATGACAGGGTAGCCCGCCTTCTCTGCGGTCTCGAGCGCATCCTTGTCGTCCTGGACCGCGTCCAGCGCGCCTGGGACGATTGGGATGCCTGCCTTCTCCATGCTCCTCCTCGCTCCCAGCTTGTCGCCAAGGAGCTCCTGGGCCTTCGCCTTTGGACCGATGAACTCGATGCCAGCCTCCTCGCACATCCTGACGAACTTTGCGTTCTGGGCGAGGAAGCCGTATCCGGGGTGGATGCCCTCTGCGCCTGTCTGCTTTGCGACCTCGATGATCTTCTCCATCTTCAGGTAGCTCTGAGCCGCAGGGCCGGGACCGATGGGCACTGCCTCGTCGGCATAGTACACGAACTTTGCGTTTGCATCCGCGTCGGAATAAACCGCCACGGTCTTGATCTCCATCTCCTTGCACGCCCTTATAACACGAAGGGCGATCTCTCCTCTGTTAGCTACAAGGACCTTTTTCAACAAGTCTTTTTCCTCCTAATGTAGGATGCGTTAAAATTCTGCGTCAAGTATATATCTCTTATGCGAAGCTCCCCGTCGCTGACCCGCATCGAAGTGCCCCAGAATCAAGGCGTCAGTTCGCCCATCAGCCTCTCACAGCGGGTGCTCAAGAGACCATCGTCACTTCATCCGCCAGAGTATAGATCGCCCGCCTGCTAAAAAAAGGTGACGTTCAGAGGCCTAGCGCCTCAGCCAGGTCCTCGATGCCCTCGCCTGTCCTGGCGCTGGTGACGACGACCCTGATCTTCGGGTTAGCGTTGAGGGCGTCTTTGACGAGCTCCCCGACATCGATGCCCATCGGGCCGGACATGTCCTTCTTGTTTATGACTGCAACCTCAGCAGACCTGAATATGTCTGCCTTCTTCTTTACCATGTACTCACCTTCGGTCACGCTCACGACAACAGCCCTCAGGTGGGACCCGAGCGGGAACTCGGCAGGGCAGATCAGGTTCCCGACATTCTCTATGAGTATGAGGTTTACGCCCTCGCGGATCAGCTTCTTGGCTGCCTTCCTAACGATCGGGGCGTCGAGGTGGCACTCCCTTCCAGTGTTTATCTGGATCGATGGAACGCCGTGCCTGGATACCCGCTCGGCGTCTATGTCCGTCGCGGTGTCCCCGGCGATGACGCCTATGCGGTACTTGCCCTTCAGTATCTCTACGAGCCTCTCGATTATGGAGGTCTTCCCCGATCCTATCGACCCCATGAAGTCGACAACGCGGACCCCAGCCCTGTCGAAAGTCCTTCGGTTGAGGGCGGCCATCCGCTCGTTTGCCTTTATGAAGTCTTCCTCGAGCTCCACGTCGAGCACTTCGTCGTCGTCAGCCTTAATGACCAGAGGCTTTGGCAACCAGTCCACCGAAAGAGATACTGCAGTCAAGTTTATAATTCCTTCCCTCTTTCAGTTTAAACTCGAAGTGTCATTATGGGCGACATACTTGTGTGTCCGAACTGCGGGAGCAGGTTCAGCCTGACGTACTCCAGGACCTTCGCTTGCACCGGATGCAACGAGGTCACGTTCGGAAGGTGCGGCTTCGCAAAGTGCCCAAGGTGCGGGAAGGAATTCAAGCTTCAGGGATAATGTGATTCAGCCGAAGAGACTAGCCGGCGGACGTAAGTGCATCGGGCCGGAAGAGCACAGGATATGCTGATCAGATGCTCAGACCCGCGTTCTCCTTTATCTCCTTGAGAACGATGGCGGTCTCGGTGCTGAGCACGCCCTCGACCCTGCCCATCTTGTCGATCACCTCAGAGAGCGTGTCCTTCCCAGGGACGTCGACCCTGCAGATCAGGTAGTAGGGTCCGGTGACGTCGAATGCCTCAGTGACCTCGGGCAGGTCCCTGATCAGTTTTGCAACCTCGGCGTATTTCCTCGGATCCGCCTTCAACAGTATGAAGGCCGAGAGGGGCTTCCCGACCTTCTGAGGGTCGACGATAGCCCTGAACGACTTTATCACGCCGCTCTGCTGAAGCCCCTTCACCCGGAGGAACACGGTGGCCTCGCTGACGCCAGCCTCTTTTGCTATCTTGGAGAATGGGGTGCGGGCATTGGACTGGAGGGTTTTGATTATTAGCTTGTCAAGGGCGTCGAGTTCTGAGGACATGGCAAATCACTCATCCCTTGGATCACTTTAAGCCTTTTTAGGGGATATTAAGGCTTTGGTGCGAGGGTTTTAGATCAGCAAGGGCAAAAACAAACATTTTTTTGGGTCTGGCGGGCTCGAACTGGCGCCCCGCCTATATGCCCCTCCCGCCCCCGCAGGAAAGGAGGTGCATGATGAGGCACTGGTCCGGGGGTATGTACGCCTCGCCGATGCCGTATCCGCTTCCGTACGTGACTGGGGCACCCCTGATCAGAGCTACTGGCCTCGACTCGTCCGTCTCGCCCATGACCAGCTGCGCTGCGGAAGCCAGGTTGTCGGCGACCATGAACCTCTTGAGGCGGAGCGGCCTGCCGTAGAGGTCGGGCTTCCCCCT
>JAULTB010000054.1:0-6243 GCA_038801655.1 Candidatus Methanosuratincola thermotaenarum
CTCCCAATCCTCGGACCTGGTCCCTGGCAGGCTCGGGCTAGCCACCCCCGGATCCCCGTGGAGAGGTCAAGGATCTCAAAGCCCACCCTCTCGCCGCCAGCTCCTCGGACCTCCCTCGTGATCATCCCGCCCACTGCGAACCCTTCCCGCCCAAGGAGGTCGGCTACCCGCAACACAGCCGTTGTCTTGCCTATCCCCGGGAACCCTGTCAGCAGGAAGATGCGCTTCCCAAAGGGCGGAGTCCCGAGCAAATCCATTCCCACGAGGATACTGATCGGCAAGGCTTCCTTTAAGCAATAGCAAGCCAGGAGCCGACGTGGAGAATGACGTGGATGCGTTGAAGATCGACAAAACACTGCATCACATAGAGCCGGGGGCGGATTGGCAAAGGCAGAGGAAAAGTCGGCAGCTTGCTCTTGAGCATAAAGGGCATGATACAAGGCAAAAAGCCGATTAGTCCAGACGGAAGGAATGTTGATCATGAAGGAACAACGTGGACAATACGAAGGATCGGGCTATCGGGCGGATCGCCTGCGAATGAGAAAAACAACCACAAAAATATTGATGGGCGGACATAAGTGCAGGGCGCGCCTTAAAGGGCGAAGGGGCTGCGGCAACTGGCGGGGCGGGCTTCATTGCTCATTAGATTCGGCACCCATAGGCACCGGGTTCCTATAGACTGCTTGCAGTAAATTGAGCTGGCACAGGCTCGCTCTGGGCTTTGGGCGCCCAGCTGACAATTTCTTTCAGCCTTTTGGTCCATCGTAATTAAATTGTTTAAATCTATTAAAAAGGGGAAAAATAAATGCGATGGTGCCGAGTTGATCTCTGGGATCCCAAGGGGGAGTCGGATGGTCTTGTGGAAGCTCTCTGAGCCGGAGAGGATACTGCTGAAGAAGGCGCAGATCTCCAAGGGGAAGGCGATCACGGTCGAGGATGGGAAGGGCATACTGCAGAAGAAGAGGTACTGGACGGACCAGTGAAAGTACAAGTTCTACACCATGGGCGGGAAGACGGAGTTCGCCTGGCTGCCGACGGGGCAGAAAGAGAGGGTGTCGCCGCGCGATGTGAGGAGGGCAGGGGAGTTCCTGGAGAGGCTCGTGGGGCTGGGGCTGATGGAGAAGGTCACGGGGGATGAGGGGGAGCCCGACAAGTATAGGCTGACCCAGGACGGGGAGAAGGCAGCGAGGATGATACCGTTCACCTACCCCATCCACAGGGAGATATAACCGCTGAAAAATAAATTGATGCATCTCAGGAAGGAGAACCGAAATCGGGGGCCATCCCTGTTTCTGCTTGAAAAAGAATTCGGGAAAAAATAGGGATCACTTATCAATAATGGATATCCAGTCCCAAATTAGGTCGGCATACCAATCAGGGTAGGTTATAACTGGAACCCCATGCATGTGGGCATCCCACAACGCGTTCCAAAGTGGTCCGACGGCTCTCGAAGCGGTTGCTGTGACCCGAGGGCGGTAAACGGGGTCCGAATCTCTCCCCCAGTGCTTATAGAGGGCACAAAGGGCGTAAATGCGGAAGTAATCAGGCATCATCGACGGTCCCATCGGCACCAACGGGACCTTCGGCACGGAGGCGGACGTCCAACAGTAATTTCCAAAGTCCAAGTACATAAGGAAGTCAATTATATCATATGTCGGATCTGGCAGAATTCTTCGAAGACCATCCCTGGGAATACTGACGCCCCTCTCGACCGCCGTGAAAGCCATGTACTCGCAGAGCCCCTCCTCGTCCTGGCGGGGCATTAAAGTGTACCCGGAGTAATCCGAGAGGGGAAGGGAAGAAGGCTGGTTCTTGTACCCCTCTTGGATCAACCACGCGTCCTGGATTACGTGGTGCGCCATCTCGTGCCAGAATACGGTCATCATATAGACTCGCCAAGACAAATCAGGTGAAATGAACCTCGGGAGCTTGGAATGGAAAGATATGAAGTCATCAAGCATCGTTTTCCCCCTGAATTGTATCCCCCACTCTTTGCTGCATGAGGCATCAGACGGGTATGGGACATAGTAAGCCAATGGGTCCTCCACAGCCCCATGATAGTTGGAGGCGGTAATTGGCACTTCGATCTTCCTCATACAATCTGAAATCGCATTGCCGATATCGTCAATCCACTCACCCCTGCCCCATAACTCGTAACGCCACGACCCGGGAATCGGCAAAGAAAATTCAACGAAACGATTAATAAAGTCATCCGGAGACCACTTGTCCTCAGGAAGGCAGCTGCCCTCCAAGAGCGAGCTTGAACCGATTGTCATATTAGAACCTCCTGAACAAGACTCGATGCGCGGATATTTAAGCATAATTTATTTAATAATTTTAAAGTGTTTAATAATTTGAATCAGTTTAAAAATAGGGGGCGCCTGAGCGAAAATGGAAGGGGAAGACTGACAAAAACAAATGGGAGACCCTGCGGCGATTGAAAAGCAAAGGCTTAGACGGCGGCGTCTAGAGAACTGAAACTAGGATTTTGATGATCCTGAGGAGCCGCCTATCTTTGATTTAAGAGCGCACGAATGGAAGGTTTTAATGAAGGTTTTGCTTAAAACGCGAAGCTTAGAGGATCAATACTAGACATTATGGAGCGCAACTAATGAATATTTTAAAAATAAGGCGGTTTTATGGAAAAGTTAAAAATGATAACCAGTCAACCGAACGATTTCATCCTCCCAGATATACATGGTAGAGAGTATAGGGCCCTTGTACGATGGGATCTAATCTAATTTGCTCTATCAGCTCAGAATATGTCAAATTCAAACTAAGAATATTCTTTATATTTTTATTTAAGTCAACACTGGTTATCACATAAATGCTCTCGGCAGCGCTGCTATTCATATATCTTACAACATCGTCGATGAAGGGCTCATAACCCAAAGAGAACAGGTTCTTCGGATGTCGTATATGCAAGTGGATCCAAGGGTAAACCCAAATCGACATTAGAGTTGGCTCATTTATTTCCTGTATCTTTGCAGAGATATTCTTTAGGTTTTCATATTCATCTACTCCCAAAACTGGTTCGAGCTCCCAAGGAAATCCCTTCTGATAGCGGTACTCCCAAGCGCTCGATAGGGGCGACAGGTAAAAGCCGCTATTCGGGACCGTTACATAGACGGCACCAATGAGCAGCGCGACAACCGAAAACACGCCCAGCAACTTGCGATCGATACTGCTATACCCAGCTATGGCGGCTGGCAAGAGGGCGTATACGAGCATCGAACCCCACCTGTGCTGCTCAAGCAGCGACGTGTATGGCATCAGGGCGGGCTGGATCACTGCCAACGCGAGTATGAAAATTAAAAACCTGTAACCACCCGGCATTCGCTTAAGAACCAAGAGGGCAGGAGCAAGAGGGAGCAGGAAAACACAACACCAGACCATCAAGTCGGTTGTCGTGCTGGGAAAGCCCGAGTCGATTACGCCAGTAATGCTAATGCCGGTGATCGGGCTGCTCACGATCGGTCTCTGCATATACCAGACCAACAGGATAACGGAGAGGGCGGAGACAGCAATGTATGCCAACCGGACCCTTTTTTTAGACTTGGCAGCATGATATGCCGAGAGGGCGGGTGATATGGCTGCGGTTGGCTCATAAGCCATCGCCATGCTAAACAGCGCTGCAATTCTGAAGGCGTTAGAACTACCGGCACTCGAGACTATGTATGCAAGAAGGGAAACCACCCCGAGCATGTGCCTGTGCCATTGTTGGGTGGAGCCAAGGGCGATTATGTTCAGCCCCCCCACAAGCCCAGCCAAAAGCGAAAGCGGTAGGCTCAACCCGAAAACCCTCCTGGCGACAAGGGCTGAGAAAAGCCCAGAAAGACCGCACATCAGAGGACCCCAAACCTTCATAAGATACCAAGGATCCGTCGCCACCAAGAGAGGCGTCATGAGGATTGACATCAGCGGCGGGACATTCCTTCCAGCGTAGGTCTGGAAGGGGTTTAGCGATATGGCGTAGTCCCGAAGGTATGCAACGTACTCAACTGTGTCGTAACCGATTGGAAAGTCAGGATAACGCAACTCTGGGATTAGCCTTAAGATGAAGCAGATAAAAAAAGCGAATGCAAGATAATAACGCGAAACGAACCCAATTGCTCTTGAAAAAAGAATCTCTATGGAGGCATGAAGCGAGCCAAAGCTCGGTCCATAAGCTAGAACCAAAGGCTTCTTCAACAATGCATGGGCGATGGTTACCACAAATGTCAGAATCCCACCGAAAATTACCGGGGAAGCCAGGGCAACAGACTCGACACTTGCGGTGCAGCCTCCAATAAGCGGGGTTTTGAAACCAGTATTGACCATGCTGTGAATCAGAGAAGAAAACCTGCCCAGAATGATCAAGGCAAGGGCGATTACATCCAGAGAAAGCGTCGAACCGAACCCGTATTCATTGTGAAAACGGGAATAGTCAAGGCATAATGAAAGAAAAGAGAATGCAGCCGTCGCCCAAACGAGATAGTCAATCGCAATAAGAGCATACCAGTCCATCGGGGCTGATTGAGAGATTTTTGCCAAGAAGATAATTGCTCCCGAAAATCCTAAACTCGAAAAGATCGGGATGTAAGCGTAGAGATGAGTGAAAAACCGTGCCAGTGGATTTAACATGGTGAAAAATCAATAAAATCTATATTTTAACTTTGCTTGAAGAAATTTTCATTTTTGTTGTTTATCAAACAATATTGATTGTTTCTTTTATTCTCCTTTCTAGGAGATTCTTCGTGAGCTTGCCCGGGAGGGCGAGGCGCATCAGCGCCAAAGACGGCTCGAGGCGCACGATTGGCGCCCTGTAGAGATCCAGCATGCCTTCCTCCGATGACGCTTTAGTGCCCATCAGAACGCCGTCCCTTGCCGCCTTAACTGAAATGGAAAATGTCTCAAAGGGGTTGCCACGAATGCGTTTCAGCACGAATTTTAGCGGGAAGATCCGGTTCAATTTCCGGTACCTGCTGTTCGTTATTTCGTTGAGAAAAAGGCAGTTCCTTATTGTGAGGTAGATCATTGCCTTGCTGTACCTTTTGAAGGAGGAGCTTCTCCTGTGCCTGGCAGCTAAGACTGGGAAAGAGAGCGACTTGAAGCCGCGGTTCCACAGTTTCAGCCCTAGGAGGTTGTCATCATAGTATGCAAAAATCTCGTCGAATAAGCGGTCGCCCTGCGCCGCTCGGACAGACGAGACGCGGTAGACGGCGAAGGCACCATTGGCATAGGTGATATGCATAGTAGACTTGACGGAGCTTGGCGGAGAGCCGTTGAAAAGGGAATGGACTTCCAAGACCTCGTCCACCATCTCGCCCGCCGTGTCAACTGTGCCCGTCGAGTAGTCCACCGTGATGCCCTGTGCTGCGCCGACGGCGCTGTCTTGCTCCATCCTCTCTACGATCTCGCGAAGGCTATCTGGGTAAGCCACTGCGTCGCTGTTCACGAGCAGGACATACTTGGTTTCGGGCGAGCTTGCCCTATACGCAACATTGTTTCCGCCCGTGAAGCCAAGGTTCCTGTCGAGCCGTATCAATCTCCTTTCGCAATGCATCATTTCGAACTGGTCTCGCAGTAACTGATAGCTACCGTCATTGGAGCCGTTGTCAACCGCGATGAGCTCATAGTTCTCGTAATTCAAACAGTCTATAGCTTGCAAGGACTTCAGCAGAATTTCTCGAATATGCATGCCGTTGTAGTTGACCCAGAGGACAGAAACTTTTGGCTGTGCCATAAAAAATGGAGGGAGCGACCTCCTTAAAAAACGAGCGGTGCTCGAGGATTTGGAGGAGTCATGCAACGGAAAGAGGGGGCAAGTGCCCTTTCTCTTCCAAGTAACGACGGAGGGCGCCCTTCCAGTGAGGCATCTCTATGCCCAATCTCCCCAGCTTGTCGCTCGAGAGAACCGAGTAAGCAGGGCGCTTGGCCTTTGTCGGATATGTGGAAGAGGATGCGGCGACCAAGGGGACTTTCAAGCCCAGAATCTCGAATATCGCAGCCGCGAACTCGAACCACGAGCACTTGCCCCGGTTCGCTACGCAACAGGCGCCAATCAGTGCTTTTCAATCAATACGAATTTCGGGAGCCTGGATTTAAATATCAAATGCCACCAATTGCAGAAAATAATCTGTAAATTTCATTCACCATTTCAATTTCCAAGGTGCAGGGCTGAGCGGCCTCTCATCAGCAATCGGGCGCCACCACCACTCGTTATTCACATACCACTCCACAGTTTTTTTGAGGGCTTCATCG
>JAULTB010000055.1:0-6223 GCA_038801655.1 Candidatus Methanosuratincola thermotaenarum
AGCGGCTCCCATTCGTGCTTCCTGAATGCGACGAGCGCATAAGACGAGACGCACATGAGCTCCCAGAAGACGAAGAGGGTGAAGAGGTCGCCCGAGACGAAGACGCCGAGCAGCCCCACCGTGAGCAGGAGCATCAGGGAGTAGTACCTGTTCTTCCCGCGATCGTGCTCCATGTACCTGTAGGAGAAGGTGACCGAAAGAAAGGTGACCGCGACCGCAGTCAGGCAAAGGAAGGCCGAGAGGGCGTCTAGGCGCAGGCATGATCCGGCTGGTGGGCCGTAAACCCCAAGCTGGTAAGACGCGGGCACCGAAGGAACCATCAATACCAGAAAGGTCAGCGAAGCCAAGAGCGAAGTCAGCGAGACGAGCCACCTTGCGATGCCATACAACCTCCTCCTGTAAAGGGAAGATGTGGCAGTCAGGATCACGGCGCCTGCCAGAGGGGGCAGCAACGGGAGGTAAACGGGAAGGTCGATCACCACTTTAGCCTCCTCAGCTCCCTGACATCCACGCTCCCAGTCTTGCGGTAGACCGCGATCACCATTGAGAGGGAGAGCGCGGCTATTGCTGCCCCAACCGAAATTGAGACTATCACGATGCTCGTGCCCAGCGGGTCTGATGCGCCCCCTGAGGATGCATATGACATGAAGTTGAGGTTCACTGCAGAGGTCATTATCTCGATCCCCAAGACGGTCTTTATCATGTTCCGCCTGGTCACGATGCAGTAGAGCCCTATGAAGAAGAGGGCCAGTGCAGCAGCGCTGAATGCCTCACTCATCATCTCCCACCACGCTGTACTCCCTCAGCAGGGAGGTCACCGCGACAGTTGCAGCCAAGATGATCACGCCCTGCACCATCATATCGATCCCCCGGAAATCCCAGAGAAAGCCCGGGTCGTCGTCGAACGGTGAGGCAGATTGCCAAGGCGCGGATAGGAAAAAGGACTGGCTGAATGCGTTGGCTAGGATTGCCAGCGCCGCGACCACCGCCAGCATGCCGGCCCACCTTATCCAGCCGCGGGCGACCATCCCGGTATCATCATCCCCGCGACCGAGACCCGCTTCCCCCGCCCGTTCCGCCTCCAACGCCTGACCATCCCCAGCCATCAGTCAAGCCTCCTCCTCTTCATCACATGGATCATTGCCAGGAAGAGGATCGTCACCGCCCCGGCGTTTATGGCGATCTGGAAGGCGGAGGCGTATGCGGATCCAAGAAGGTAGAATGATACAGCGATAAGCAGGCTCATTGCAGAGAAGGCGATTGCCATCCTTACAAGGTCCGAGACGTGGACGGCTACAAGCGCGAATGCAACGATCATTGCAGCCACAACCAAGTCTATCATCGATTACCTGACCTCCAGAGCTCTCCTGTCGAACACGGGTAGCTGAAGCTCGCTGCTCATGTATATAGCCTTCGTCGGGCAGCTCTCCTTGCACTGCCCGCAGAACATGCACCTGTCGAGGAAGAAGACGGGGCGCTTCCCCTTCTCGTCCTGGACTATCTGGATTGCAGCCGATGGGCAGTCCTTCTCGCAGAGCGAGCAGCCGATGCACAGCTCCCTCTTGAGCCCTACCCTGCCTCGGAATGACGGGTCGGTCTCGACCTTTCCTTCCCCAGTGAGGGCGTGCCGGCGTATCTTCTCTCGCCGGGCTTTCCTCTCGATTATGTCGCGGAGTACTGACATCAGACCAGCCTCCACAGTATGGTAGCCGCGACCTGCGCGAGCGAGATGGGGACCAAATAACGCAATCCGAAAGAGACCATCTGGTCGATCCTGACCCTCGCGAAGAGGCCCCTGATGAATGCGAGCATCGACACGACGAGGGCTAATTTGATCATGAAGTAAGCAGGGTACACCAGCCACTCCAGACCTGCGGGGGACGGCCCAATCGGCCCCCCGAGGAAGAGCGCAACGGCCAGACCAGAGACGAAGACCAGCTCCATATCCTTCGCAAGCCTGATGAGGGCGAGCTTCCTCCCAGAGTACTCGGTGAGCCACCCTGCCACTATCTCCTGCTCCGCCTCAGGTATGTCGAAGGGAATCCTCTCGAGCTCAGCCTGGGCGGCTATCAGGAATATGATGAATCCTATCGCCTGGGGGCCCAGCAAGGTCCACCCGTTTTCTGCCTGCCAGGACACGATACCTGACAGGGAGAGCGCCCCCGTGTGTATGCAGACCCCGGTCAGCGAGAGCATGAGCGGTATCTCGAACCCGAGGAGCTGGAGTACGGCCCTCTCTGCTCCAAGAAGTGAGAACCGATCAGCGGAAGAGAAACCGCCGAGGAAGACCAGCATGCAGAAGAACGTCATCGATACCACAGCAAACACAATATCGCCCCTGAAGCTGACTAGCCCGGCTGATCCGGTCACGGGTACGACCGCCCAGAATGTGAAGATGAGAGCGACCATCATGATCGGCACGGCGTCGAATATACGGCGATCTGCGTGCGCCGGGGTGATGTCCTCCTTGCCCATTAGCTTGACAAAGTCAGCGAGAGGCTGCAGGATGCCCACCGGCCCAGCCTGGACGGGGCCCGCGCGGAACTGCATCCAGGCGTAGATCTTGCGGTCCAGCCATTCGTAGAAGAATGAGATCGCTATCAGGAATAGGAAGCCAGGGAAGACGATCGTCTGGAGGATAGGCAGGATCACTGGTCCCAAGCCTAGATGCCCCCCAAACGCTCGACGCGCGCGGCGCAGCTGAAGCAGGGGTCTATTGAAGCGAGTATCACCGGCACGTCGGCTATGTTCACCACATACCTTCCCTTTGACGTAAGCATCCTGACCAGCGCAGGGAGGTTGGCCAGCGTCGGTGTGCTCACCTTGCACCGGTACGGCTTGTCGGACCCGTCCGAGCATATGTAGTGGAAGAGCTCCCCCCTCGGTGCCTCAACCCTGGACATCGCCTCGCCCTGTGGGGCACGCCTTGGGAGCCTCTGGAGTATCGGCCCAGCGGGCAGCCTGGAGATGCAGTGTCTGCAGATCTGGATCGACTCGAGTATCTCATCTATCCTGACGAGTATCCTGGCATGGGCATCGCAGCCGTCTGATGTGATCACGTTGAACGGGACCTGATCGTGGGATGAGTATGGGTCATCGACCCTCACATCAGACTTGATCCCAGAGGCCCTGAGCGTGGGCCCCACTGCGGATGTCGCGACCGCATCTGCAGGGCTCAGGATCCCGACCCCCTGGGTCCTCTTCAGGATCGACCTATCATTGATCGCGATCTCCCTGTACCTCTTCACCCTAGGCTCGAGATCGTCGAGCCCATTCCTTATCCTAGAGAGGAGATCCTCGGTCACGTCACGCCTCACACCACCGATCACATTGTACGACGAGGTGATCCTGTTCCCGGAGAGCGCCTCCATCAGCCCCAGCGTAATCTCCCGGTCGAGCCAGATATGCATGAAAAACGTGTCGAATCCTATCTCGTGCGCGGCAACTCCAAGCCAAAGGAGGTGGCTGTTTATCCTCGAGATCTCCTCGGCCACGATCCTCAGGAACTTGGCCCTTGCAGGTATCTCCTTGCCGTGCAGCGACTCCACCGCGAGGCAATAGGTAAGGGTCTGCGCCACGTTGCAGATCCCGCAGATCCTCTCGATCAGGTACAGGTTCTGTATGTAGGTCCTGTACTCTGCAGCCTTCTCGATGCCGCGGTGGTTGTAGCTCACGTCCAAGTCGACGCCCACCACATGCTCCCCATCGACCTTCAGCTTCAGCATGGCAGGCTCCTTCAGCGCGGGGTGCTGGGGGCCTATCGGTATGTCGAATATCCTCTCGTAGCTAGAGCTCATCTCGAACCAGACCTCCTTGGCTCCGAAGTGGCAGGGGTGAAAGCCTTCCTGAGCGGGTAAACCCCAGCAGGCCAGTCCTCAGAGACCATGAACCTCGAAGGCGACGGGTGGCCCTCGAACTCGACTCCGAGCAGGTCTCGGACCTCTCTCTCCCTCATCTCTGCCCCAGGCAAAATGTCAGAGACCGAGGATATCTTCGGGATGGACAGGTCCAGCCTCACCCTGACGGTGACCATCAGCGAAGATCCCAGATGGAGCAGGAGATCGATCCCCTCCTTCATGTCCACCCCAGTCATCGCGACCACGTGGTTGAAACCCAGTTCGGCCAGTCGACCCACGACACCCCTGTAGGCATCCCTCGAGCAGGTCACGAGGATGCGCCTCTCCGACAGCACCTTAATCTCCAGGATGCCTTCAGCACCAGCCAGACCCCGAATGGCTTCTTCCGCGTTCATTTGCAACCAACCCCTTTCTTCTTTGCGACCTTGGATATGCCGTCGAGTATCGCCTCTGGCTTCGGCGGGCACCCAGGGACATAAGCATCGACCGGCACTAGCGAATCGAGTCCCGGATAGACGTTATAGCATGGCCCCTTGCCGCCATTGGAGAAGACCCCTCCACTTATGCAGCATGTGCCGACCGCGACTACCTTCTTCGGATCAGGCATCTGCTCATATATCCTAAGTATCCTTCTGCTCGCCTGCCTAGTTACCGGTCCGCTCACAACAAGGACATCAGCATGCCTCGGGCTGCCCTTGAGTAATGCTCCGAGGCGCTCGACGTCATATTTCGGCGTCAGGGTCGCGAATATCTCGATATCGCAGCCGTTGCACGATCCGGTGTTGAAGTGCAGGATCCAAGGGCTCTTCCTGAACGCCCAGTCGATTATGCCCACATCAGCGCCTCCTGTACGTCATTATGGCATATAGAGCAAACCCTGAGAGTGCGATGTAGGCAACAGGCAGCAGGACGTTGGATGCAGAAAAGGAGAATATTAGGACGATCGAAATGACGTCGAATATCAGGAAGAAGGCTGCAAAATCAAACATGTGAATGCTAATAGGGACCTGTTCAGGCGGGAGCTCCTCTCCGCACGCGTATGGCTGGAGCTTGGCGCCCGTTTCGCCAGCGTTTTTTCCCCCGGACCGCCCGCACATGTAAATTAGGGCGGCCGCAAGCAGCGCCAGCGCAAATACCCCTGCAGGGCCGGCAAGATCCAAGAACATGGCTTTCCCGACCAATAAACGGGATGCTGAAGTAGTATATATATCTTATATAACTGTGAAATAAAACCGAAAAAGCGAGGGTAAAATCTTCAAAATCTTGGATCGATGTTGGGCAGGCGGCGAAGGTACCAAAACGCGTGATTCGGGTCAGCGCCTGCGTAGGCTTCGGCATCAGTAACAGATCTCGCCTGGCCTCTTTTTTATGTAGCTGTATGCCGTAAGGGCTGCGGCAGCCCCCTGCCCCGCCGCGATTATAACCTGTGCATAGGGGGTATCGGTGATGTCGCCCGCAGCGAAGAGGCCCTCGCAGCTAGTCCGCCCGGACTTGTCCGTGATGATCTTTCCAGCAGCGTCTGTCGCGACAAGATGCTTCACATAGTCGAGCTTTATGTCCCTTCCTATGTCCAAGAAGACCTCGTCGACCCTCAGCTCCCTCTCCTCTCCAGTAGCGGTGTTTTTCACCACCAAAGACTCGAGAGCGCCCCCGCCCCTCATCTCGGTTATCACCGTGTTAAGCAAGAATTCCACATTGGGGATAGACCTCAGGCGCACGAGGGTCAGTTCGTCGCCCCTGAATTGGTCCCTGCGGTGTATGAGGTAGACCCTCGCGGCGAACCCAGAGAGGAGCTCGGAGCGCTGGAGCGCAGTGTTGCCGCCGCCCACAACTGCCACGACCTTGCCTTTTATCCTTTCGACATTGCACCTCAGCGAAAGGTTTACCCCCCTGCCTAAAAAACGATCCTCTCCCGGGACGCAGAGGCGGCGGGGTTGCCTACCCCCAGTGACGATCACAGCCTTCGACACGAAATCGCCTGCTGAAGTATGGACCTTGAAGGCATCCCCCTCTTTGTCTATCATCGTTACCTCGGCAAGGACGAACTCTGCCCCGTACTCCTTGGCCTGGGCTTCGAAGGCGGCAGCCAGACCCATCCCGCTCTTCTCCAAGTACCCAGGGTAGTTATCGATCTTCTCGGTCTGAAGGACCTGCCCGCCAATGTCCATCGTGAGCACGAGGGTATTGAGTAGCCGTTTCCTCGCATAGACGGCTGCTGCTAGGCCAGCGGGCCCTGCACCGACGATTATGAGATCGTATAGAACCAATGAACCACCCGCTAAAAATCGAGCTCTATCCCTTCATGGTGAGAAGCTCTGCCTTCAGCTCCTCGTATGCGCGCTTCACCTCGTCCACGCTAGCCTCGT
>JAULTB010000006.1:0-36081 GCA_038801655.1 Candidatus Methanosuratincola thermotaenarum
TGATGGCTGATGGATGGGACTATGCTCTCTGGCAATACACGCTCGCCTCAGGCGGGATTGACCTGAAATCGAACCTTAGCAGCATCTCTGTGCCGGTGCTAGTCATGACCGGCTCCGATGACAAGATAGTGCCGCCAACCAACGCATTCAGCCTCGCGGAGGAGATACCCGGGTCCTCCCTCGTCGTGATACCTGACTGTGGGCACATCCCCCACGAAGAAACCCCTCAGGAGTTTTTGGGCGCAGTGATCTCTTTCCTGCGCGCAAGCAGCCTGGCATCCTGGTGAAATCGACAGGGCTGCCAAGCTTTTTCTATAAGTCTTGCGTAAGTGATCATGCGCTTCGCGCGATGTATGCAACTCCAGCCCCCAGGTAGATCATATTGATAGTTCTCAAGGAAATAAATGACTATGACCGGCTCGACCCCGAGTTCAGGGACAAGGTAAACTCTTACATCTGCTTTGCGCGCTGGTACGTGCCATACTACAGGCGGTCTCTGCAGGACTTCTGTGCGGACTTCAGCAGGTACTACGAGATGCCGTTCACGAAGGACGACTCCCTGTCGTCCGACCCCCTTTCCTTCGTCGCATTCCAGGACAGGGTCGTCCGTGCAACCGCCTCGGGTGGGACCTCAGGGAAGCGGAAGATGATCTTCAGGACCGAGGAGGACCTCGAGCGGAGCGTCGATACCGTGACGAAAGTCTTCCGCGGTGCGGGCGTTAAGAGAGGCGACAGGATAGCAATCCTCCAGCCCTTCGACATGTGGAACACCGGGCACCATGCGATGGCGGCTTTCCAGCGGATAGGAGCACTGAGCTTCCCGTTGGGACTCTCTGGGACAGACGAATACGTCCTCTGGCTCTTGGAGAAGCTCTGCTGCAACATCTTGTTTGCGACACCCTCCCGTGCTTCTTTCATAGCGTCGCTGGGTAAGGGGGGGTTCTGCCTCGAGAGGGTGCTCTGCACCGGCGAGCCGATACTTGAGGCGCACCGCGAGTCCGTCAGGAATGCTTGGGGAGCCGAGATCTTCGGGACCTATGGCACCGAGGAGTTCGACGGGATAGCTTACGAGTGCGCGGCTCACGACGGTTACCACCTCGTGGACGATGATCTCATCGTCGAGATAGTTGATCCCGAGACCCTTATGCCTGCAGGGGGGCGCACAGGCCTTCTCGTACTGAGCAAGATAAACCGCACCGGTACTGTGCTTCTCAGGTACGCCGTCGGCGACATCGTTGAGGTCGACGAGAAGCCCTGCAGGTGCGGTTCGAGCGCACCCCGGCTGAAGTTCATCAGGCGGGCTTCGGATAGCATCTACCTGTACAACGGGCTGAAGATCTCCCTGCAGCCCATTGAGGGCGCCATCAGATCCGTGCTCGGCTCTGTGCCGATCTACCAAATCATCCTGGAGGGCGGCGGAGGGAAGGAGAGGATGAGGCTGATCATACAGAAGAGCGGCTCAGACGACGTGCGAGATCAAGTCCTAAGGTCCGTCCTCTCCTCGATCCCTGACCTTGAGGAGGCTTACGCCTTGGACAAGACCGTGGATATCCAGGTAGTTCTTGACGGGTCCTTCTCCTCGTTCTCGACGACCAGGAGGGGCAAGCTGCCAAGGGTAGTCGACAGGAGGCAGTCCCCGCCTTAGGTATGCCGACAGTGGCTGATTGGATCAGCCTCCTCCGTCCTGCGCATTCCTGCATTTCAGCTTTGCCGTAAGCTCCCTGAGGGACTCGAGCAGCTCTGTCAGCTTTTCCTTGAGCCTCTCGTCGACTATCCTCCCATGTTCATCGAACTTTTTTTCTGCATTCGGGATTAACAGCTCCGGGTATACCAGCGCATGCATCCCGAGCCCAACGCATATCTGCCTCAGGTGGTACTGCGCCCTCGAAGTCCCCATCGACCCCGTGGAAGCCCCTGCTATCGCTACGGGCTTCCCCTCGAACGGGCTCTCTTCAAACGGCCTGGACGCCCAGTCGATCGCGTTCTTGAGGACGCCTGGGACCGAATAGTTGTATTCGGGCGTGCAGAACAACAGCGCATCGGCTGATCTCACCTTCTCCTTGAGCGCTATGACCCCCTCGGGAGGGGGCTCCTCGAGATCTTGGTTGAATGGCGGTATGCCGTCCAGATCAAAGATCTCTACCTCGATCCCTTCTGGGGCGAGATCCTTCGCGTTGAGTGCGAGCGCCCTGTTGTATGAGCCTCTCCTGAAGCTCCCTGGGATTGCTAAAACCTTCATGCAAACCATCACGTAATTGATCGGACTAATAGCAGATAAACTATGCCGATGCGTTTCCACGAGGCTGAACCCGGGATCCGCAACCAATACTCTTAAATAGTCATATTCACAATTCTCGATTAATAATACGCAGTTATGTGGTGTTCCAGATGTCAGAGGTAAAGTTCGGTGTGTGGGAAAAATACCTTAGCGCATGGGTCTTCCTTTTCATCGTGGCAGGCATAGCCGTCGGGAGGCTCTTCCCTGGCATATCTGACCTGCTGGGGCAGTTCTCAATAGCCTATGTGAATGTGCCGATTGCGATCTGCCTCTTCGCCATGATCTACCCGATAATGGTGCAGATCGACTTCAGGGAGGTTATCAGGGCAGGGAAGACCCTGAAGCCAATCGCGGCTACCCTCTTCGTGAACTGGGCGATAAAGCCATTCACCATGGCTTTCTTCGGCTGGGCATTCCTGCTGGTGATGTTTTCGCCGTTCATACCCAATTCTCTGGCCACGCAATACCAGTACGGGCTCATCCTGCTCGGCGTGGCTCCCTGCACGGCAATGGTTTTGGTTTGGAGCTACCTTGCCAGGGGGAATATGGGGCACACCCTGGTGATGGTCGCAATAAACTCGCTGACGATGGTTGCCCTGTACGCCCCCCTCGCGGTGTTCCTGCTGGGCATATCTGGGATTTCGATACCTTGGGAGACGATAGGGTTCGCAATAACCATGTACATACTCCTGCCGCTGATAGCGGGCTTCTACACGAGGAGGTACGCCCTGAAGCGCAAAGGGATCGATTGGCTCAACACCTCGCTGAAGCCGAAGCTCGGCAGGGCATCGATCATAGCGCTCCTCGTAACGCTGGTCATTCTATTCTCGACCCAAGGCTATGTCATCTTGGAGCAGCCGCTGGTCATAGGCATGATCGCGGTACCCATCTTCGTCAACATACTCGTGATCTTCCTCATAGCTTACGCGATCTCTAAGGCGATAGGGCTTCCCTACGAGGATGCTGCGCCCACAGCGCTCATCGGCGGGAGCAACCACTTTGAGGTAGCCATTGCAGTGGCGATAACCTTGTTCGGGCTCGAGTCTGGTGCAGCCCTCTCCACAGTGGTCGGAGTGCTCACGGAGGTCCCATTCATGCTGCTGCTGGTTTACCTGTGCAAGGTCACGAGAAGATGGTTCAAAGCAAAGGGCAGCAACTGACCTTTTTTATTTTCCCATCCGCGGTTCGTCTTATGTGAAGCCCCCGCGAGCCATTAAGATCCGGAGCAACTCGCTGCCATTGAAACGCCCGAGCTTACCCTCGGCTGCTGCAGGCTCAGAGTACTCCTTGACCCCATCGTGGTGGAGCTCCCATCCGGCTGCCACAACGGGAACCGGATCCGCGGTATGCCTGCGCATCTCTGTGGAAGTGACGTGGTCAGCAAGGACGGCAAGAAGGCACTCCTCAAGATCGATCCTCTCCGTCAGGAACCCAACCATGTCGTCTATCCTCCTTATCATGCTGATCTTTCCCTGGAGGTCCCCGTCATGGCTGAGCTCGTCGGTAGCCTCCACGTGCAGGAGGACGAAATCGTACTCCTCGAGCGCTTCCAGCGCAGACCTCGCCTTAGAAAGGAGATCGGTGTCTGGCTTGCCAGTAGCTCCTTGCACCTCGGGCACATGCATACCGCAGATCCTGCAGATCCCCTTGATGAGCGGTACCGCAGCAACCCCTGCGCCCTTCATGCCGTGCCTTTCATGGAAGCCAGGCAGCACCGGGCTCCTCCCCCCGCCCCAGGGGATTAGCGTGCAGCACTCGCCCGGGCTTCCAATCCGCACCTCCCCGCTAATGATGGTGGCGCTCAATTCCTTGAACTGGAAAAGCAGCTCGGCGGTCCTTGCTCCTCCAGCCCCGGCTGAAAGAGGGCGGTCCGGGATGCTGCTTTGCCGCTTCGGCTGCGGATAGTTAACTTCAGGTGACAGCCCCTTGCCCCTGAGGGCCAAAATTCCCCTGTACCCAAGTGTGAACCTGAAGCGTGCCTGGACGCCTTTGAACCGATCCTGGAGCTCTTGGTTTAGTTCTCTCTCAACATCCGAGCGGATCCCTTCGTCGAGCTCGACCTTTTCATCGATGACGATCCCGTCCTGGCTCAGCCTGCAGAGGTTGCACCGGTAAAAAGCGCCGTCGGGCGACATCTCGATCCCCGCACCAGCAGCCTCCAGCGGCCCTCGCCCCGTGTAGAACAAGCGTGGGTCGTACCCCAGGAAGTTCAGGTGCGCCACATCGCTCCCCGGCGGGATCCCGGCGAACGGCGGATCCATGAGACCGGAACGCCCTTTGGCAGCGAGGGCATCCAGATTCTCTGCCCCAGCTGCTTGGAGGGGCGTCTTGCCTCCTAGCTCGCCTATTGGCAGGTCCGCCATGCCGTCCGCAACCACGAGCAGGATCCGCATACATTTTTGATCTAGAGCAACAACTTTTTATATTTATGGTTGGATAATCCATCCTTAAGAAAGAACGGGGGTGCCAAAAATAAAAATTGCCGGTGCGCTAGCGGCAATCGCTATAGCCATCAGCCTTGTAAGCGCTGCTTTTGTCGTTTCAAACATTAACGCCCTTTCAGCAATGAACTCCCAATTGACCACAATGAATTCGACGCTGAACAGCCTGAAAGGCGAACTGAGTTCGCTCCAGAGCGAGCTTAATGTCGTCAGGGCTTCCTACTACCCGCTCGTCATCGAAGACGCATTGGGCAGGGTAGTCACCATAAAATCAGAACCAACAAGGATTGTCTCTGGATCGCCTACAATCACCGAAACGCTCTTTGCCTTGGGACTCTCAAGTCGGGTAGTGGCCGCGGACTCGTACTCGAACTACCCGAGCGAGTTCGTCCAGCTGAGGGAGCAAGGGAAGATAGCCATCGTGGGCGGGGTCACGACGCTAGACCCTGAAAAAGTCGCTGCCCAGAGACCGGATCTCGTTGTCATAGACGCGAGCCTCCAAGGCAAATTCATACCTGCGCTCGAAAGCCTTGGGCTCACGGTGGTCGCTCTCGATGCGAAGAGCGTCGAGAACGTGAGGAGCAACTTCCAGCTGCTCGCCAAGATCACATACAAGCTCGGCGAGGGCGTCAGAATCGTCGACCACCTCAATGCAGCAATCCAGAATGTATCCGGGAAGGTCTCCACTGCCCCTCCAACCAAGGTCCTCTTCCTCGTGTGGCATGATCCTATGTATAGCACTGGAAACGGCACGTACTTGAGCGAACTGATCTCAATAGCAGGCGGCGAAAACATCGCTGGCAACAGGACCGGCTGGGTAGTCCTCAACCCAGAGCAGGTGATCGCTGCAAACCCGAGTGTCCTGATACTGAGCTCGATGTCTCTGTCAATGGATCCAGACCAAATGTTCGCTTACTTCAGGTCGCTGCCAGGGTTCGAAAACGTCGATGCGGTGAAGAACAACAGGATTTACATACTCACCGAGGACGCTTCGAACGCAGTGGAGAGGGCGGGCCCGAGGCTGGTCGACGGCGTCTACATCCTAGGGTACATCCTTCATCCTGAGGTCTTCAAGGTCCAGCTGCCCAATGCCCTCGCCGCGAACTACACAAGCTACTTGGGGAGATAGTGCCATTGCATCAGCAATCTGCCAACAAGAGACTCAGGCTTGCCCTTTACGTTGCAACTCTTTCCATTTTTTTCTGCGCCGCTTTCATGGTTTCGATAATGATGGGGACCCTCCAGCTTTCCCCCTCCGCAGTGTTTGAGTCTATCGTGAACCCGCAGAGCGACCCCGTCGCCAGGAGCATTGTATTGGGGTACAGGATACCTCGTGTGCTATTCGCATCGCTGACCGGCTTCGTTCTCGGCATCTCAGGGGGTGTGATACAGACGCTCACAAGGAACCCGCTTGCAGACCCTTACATCACCGGAATGTCCTCAGGCGCTGCCCTTGGGGCTGCGGTCGCATTCGTAGTACCATTCTTGCCCTATTTCGCGGTGCCTGCCATGGCATTCTTGGGCGGGGTCTCAATGCTGCTGCTCTCTATATTCCTCGCTAAGAAGGCTGGAGCCGGATCGATTGGCTTCATTCTCGCTGGTATTGCAGTGGGCACTTTCGCAAGCGCGATCCTGATGGTGGTCCTTGCGATCTCGTCCGAAAAGGCACACGGCATACTCTACTGGCTCTTCGGGTCGTTCTCGACCTCGACATGGGGCGACTTCCAGATAGCGTTCGCCGTCTCGATGCCCGCCCTCATCTTCGCGCTCTACAGGGCAAGGGATCTGAACATCCTGCTGCTCGGAGAGGAGCATGCGGCACAGCTCGGGATCGACTCTCGGCGGCTGTGGATCCTGTTGCTCTTGTCCTCGAGCTTGGCGGTGTCCGTGTGCGTCTCATTCTGCGGGATAATCGGTTTCATAGGGCTCGTCGCGCCGCACATGGTGAGGCTCGTGATCGGGTCGGACAACAGGTTTGTCCTTCCGCTGGCTGGCTTCACTGGATCCCTGCTCATAGTCATTGCGGACAACATAGTGAGGAACCCGATCAACCCCATAGCCGAGATGCCTGTGGGCAGCGTGACATCGATGATAGGCGTCCCGTTCTTCGTGTATCTCCTGATAAAGAAGGGTAAGAGCTTTGGCATGTAATTTGGTTGTTGATGGTATTAAGGTCGAACTTGGATCATGCAAGATACTGGATAATGTGGAGATCAGCGTTGGGAGCGGGGAGATGCTTGCCATCATCGGCCCCAACGGGTCTGGGAAGACTACCCTTCTGAGGTGCATCTCCAGGGCCATCAGCCCGGCTAGCGGTGAGATAATCGTCTGCGGGAGGCCTGCCAGGGAGTACAGCAACCGTGAGTACTCCAGGACAGTCAGCGCGATGCTGCCCCAGTGGCCCAGCGGCTTCAGCATGAAATCCTACGAAATAGTCCTGATGGGCTGCAGGAACCAGTCTAGTGGGGTGTGGTGGGAGGGCGACCAAGAGCTTGAGGTCACGCGCGCAGCACTGGGCGTCCTGAACGCCATGGATCTCTATGAACGGGACTTTGATACGCTGAGCAGCGGAGAACAGCGGAAGGTCCTCATCGCGAAATCGTTGGCCCAGAGGACCGGGATAATATTGCTGGACGAGCCTGTTGCGTACCTCGACATGAAGCACAAGCTTGAGGTCATGACCGTCCTCAGGGCGCTAGCGGACATGGGAAAGACCGTCCTGGTGACCCTCCACGAGATAGACTTGGCGTCAAAGTACTGCGAAAATGTGGTGGTTCTCAGCCACGGGAGGGTAGTGGCTGCTGGGAAGCCGAGGGAAGTCATCACATCAGAGCTGCTGAGCAGCGTATACGGGGTCGACGCCCTGGTCAAGTGGGACGAGGAGATCGACTACCCTGTCATTGTGCCGAAGACGAGGCGCATTCTGAAGGGGGAGATATCTTGCCTGATGTGAACCCGAAGGATATGCTTCTCCACCTCCTGAAGGGGGCGATCCTGAAAAGTAAGCCCGACGGGGTGGTGCTCTCGGGCGGCATAGACAGCAGCCTCCTTGCCGCGCTCGCCCCGAGGGGCATGCTGAACCTGGGCGTCACCGCAGCATTCGAAGGATCGGATGCACGCGACAGGGTCTACTCAAAAATGGTTGCGGACCGGATCGGGATCAGGCACGTCATTGTCGAATATGGCATCGATGAGGCTGCCAATGCCGCCAGGGAGATCGTGAGGTCGATGAGGACATTCGACCATGTGGAGATCAGGAATGACATCACCATCTACCTGGCAATGAAGCTCTGCCGTGAAGAGGGCATAGCATGCGCGATGACTGGAGACGGCGGCGACGAGTTATTTGCGGGCTACGACTACATGCTGAGGATGGACGAGCATGAGCTGAGCAGCTACATAAATTCGCTGAGCGGAAAATGGACATTTTCTGCAAACCGGATAGGGGCGCAGCTGGGTGTTGATGTATCCCAACCTTACCTCGATCCTGAGGTTGTCGAGTTCGCTCGCAATCTCCCGTACGGATGGAGGGTGCACAAGTCGGGCAAAACACTGGGGAAGTGGGTGCTGAGATCCCTGCTCGAAGAACTCGGATTCCCTGAGATAGCCTACAGGAAGAAGGAGCCCATCGAGCTTGGGAGCGGCAGCGAATCGATTTCAAGGTTGCTCAACGAGGCTCTGGGCGAAGGGGCTGATGAGATAGTCGCCGAAGCGCTGGATGAAGGCGTCCGGTTCTGGAGCAGAGAGCAAGCCTACTTCTACAAGATCTTCAAGGAGATCTTCGGGAGGGTGCCTCGGCCGTTTCCAGGCGAACCCTCCTGCGCCTGCTGCGGCGCCCCTCTGGATGCGAACAGGGTAGTCTGCAGCTACTGCGGGTTCAGCAATTGGGGCAAGGGGTGAAGGGGCTTGCGGGGCTTGGCGTTCTTCTCTGGGGGCAAAGACTCGGTCTTCGCGGTAATGAAGGCAAGGCAGAACGGCGTCCCTGTCGACTGTCTGCTCTTCAACACGCACGAGTTCCCCAGCCCAAACGTCCACGAAATAAATTCGGGACTTGTGAAGGCCATGGCAGACCTCATCGGGCTCCCCCTGCAGGTCCTCCATCTCGAGCCGGGTAAGGAGCACGCGCTGCTTGCCGATCTCTTCTCCGAACTCGACATCGGCGTGGTGACCGTGGGGAACATCAATGTCAAGGACCAGCTCGAATGGTACGAACAGCTCTGCGATGAGACTGGCGCGGCTCTGTATGCGCCCCTTTGGGTCGGCGCTGGTGGGTCGAGCCTCCCCACGCTAATGGATCAGATAGCGTCCGGGGTGAATGCCGTGATCTGCAGCATAAAGCAGCCAGTCCTTCCCGCCGAATTCCTCGGTCGGGTCATCGACCCCAGGCTCGCGGGGGATTTGGCGAACCTCATTGATCCATGCGGCGAAGGTGGCGAATACCATACGCTGGTCCTGGACGCGCCCATAATGTCGGGCCGCTTGGTGATAGATGAGTATTCGACCATCGAATCCGGGGATCGCCTCATGCTTGCAGTTGAAAAGTTCATGGTGGAGGCTAAAAAATGATTTCTAGCCCAGTCGCAAGGCACGGCGGAGATGCGATCGAAGTGAGCAAGAGGCTGGGGCTGCCCCTGGAATCCATCCTGGATTTCAGCCTGAATGTCAACCCGTACGGCCCACCAGCTTCGGTTTATGATGCGATCAGGGCGCATTCCTCCCGCATCCGCTTCTACCCGGAGAGATCCTACAGCAGGCTGAAGTCTTCCATCGCGGGCTTTCTGGGGGTGGAAGATGAGTGCGTGATCGTGGGATGCGGCAGTACCGAGCTGATACACTCCATACTCGCGAGGTTCGTCCGGGACGGACCGGTGGTCATTCCCCTCCCGTCCTTCAGCGAGTACGAGGCGGCCGCCGCTGCACTGGGCCTTGACACTCGATTCGTTAGCCCAATCGGATTGAGCGTCGACCTGGAGAGCACGCTCGGGCTTGTCCAGGATGGGGCCGCTAAGTGCGTGATCCTCTGCAACCCAAACAACCCGACAGGGGAGCTGCTGGATCCTAGGCTCGTCAAGGAACTGGTTGAATTGGCGGAAGATAGGGGCGTCACCCTCCTGATCGACGAGGCCTACCTTGATCTCTGCGAGGGGTCTGAGAGCCTGACCCTCGCTCCAGCCGTGAGGGAGTTCCGTAACCTATTCGTCCTGAGATCGCTGACAAAGCCCTTTGGGTTCCCCGGTCTGAGGGTCGGGTATGCTGTCTGCAGCCCCGCCTCAGCGAGGGAGTTCGAGTCAACCGCCATGAGCTGGAGGGTAGGGGTGCTTGAGGAAGCAGCCGCAGTCTCTGCCCTTGAGGAGAGGGGATTCCTTCCTGAGTCTAAGAAAAAAATACTCCTCGAGAAGGAGAGGCTGTTTAGGGAGATAGGCTCGATAAGCGGCCTGCGCCCCGTTGAATCGAAATCGAATTTCATGATGGTCGACATCTCAGGCGGAGGCTTGGCACCGAGGAACCTGAGGTGGCGCCTCCTCTCCTACGGCGTCCTGGTGAGGGAACTGAGCTCGGTGAAGGGGGTGCCTGGCAAATTCATCAGAGTCTGCGTCAGGCGTCCTGAGGAGAACCGCTTCCTGTTGGAGGCGCTAAGGAACGTGATCAGCTCGCTCGACAGGATGCACCCTCACAACGTGGTCTGCGATGAAAAGAAGTGCCACGGAAAGGTGGACGACTGTCGCCTCTGCTTCTGCCCGTTTTACCCCTGCCTCGACGGTGCGACCGGGGGGTCTTTCGTGATCAGGGAGAGCGGCGGGGTCGTCTGGGGGTGCAAGGACTGCATCTGGGTCCACCGGACCGAGGTGGCAGACGCCGTGGTGAACGAGCTTTCGAGAATAAACGCAAGGTCTGATGATCCCGAAATAATCCTAAACGCGAGGAGGCGAGTTCTAGGAACATGCCCGCCTTGACTGACACCCTCACCATACTGTGGCTCGCCCTCCTGATAGATCTGCTGTTTGGCGAGCCTCCTGGCCGCCTGCACCTGACTGTATGGGCTGGAAAATCGATCGAGAAGCTCGAACCGCGATTCAGGAGGATCTTCAAGAATGAACGGGTCGGAGGCGCGGTGATGGCCCTTTCGGTTATAGCGGCATTCGCGTTGCTCGCATTCTCGGTAACACTCCTCTCAAGCGTCAGCTGGCCGCTCTATATCCTGGTTTCTGCCTTCTTTCTGAAAATGACCTTTGCCCTGAAATGCATGTACAGGCACGTGGAGCCCATAGCCAGGGAACTCGACTCCGACCTCGACTCCTCCCGGAAGTCCCTTTCCCTCGTAGTCAGGAGGGAAACAAAGGCACTAGACCGGCGCCTCGTCGCCTCGGGCGCTGTCGAGACCGTGGCGGAGGGCTTTGTTGACGGTTTCATATCCCCGGTCTTCTATTACTGCATCTTTGGGTTGCCTGGCGCTGTCGCTTACAGGGTCATAAACACACTGGACTCGATGGTGGGGTACAAGGACGACCGATACCTGAGGTTCGGTTGGTTCTCCGCAAGGCTTGACACGGTGGCAAATTATGTCCCATCAAGGTTGACCCCCCTGATCTTCGCCCTCTCCGCCTCCCTGCTGAAGCTGGACTGGAAATCCTCTATCCGGTTCTGCAGGGCTTACCACGCCTCGACATCGAGCATCAACGCCGGGTGGCCGATGTCGTCCATGGCTGGTGCGTTGCGGGTGAGGCTCGAGAAGCCGGGGTCATACTCCCTCGGGGAGGAGATCGAACCGCTGTCCCCTGAAAAGATCAGGGCGTCTCTCAGGGTGTATGCCGCATCTGCAATTTTCACCTTGCTGCTCTTCTCGACTTTCTTGGTTATCGGAGGGATTCTGTATGAGGCGTACTTTGTTTGATGGAATAGAGGCGATGATGAGCCAAGATGCGATTGTCGTAGAGTCGAGCCGTCCGCTAAAAATATTGAGCTCTGCACCGGTAAACGGCGGCCTCCGGTCCTCCTCAAGGATAGTGAACCTCAAGGTGGACAAGAACTTCAGCGTGGATCCGGAAGAGCACTTCAGATCCTGGGCGAAGTCGTTCGGATCGGAGGATGCTGTATGCCTGATGACTGCAGCCGACCTGACAAAAGCCGAGGTGGCTGAGAGATCAGGCGAGGTCCACGTCGTCGCAATTGTGACCGCAGGAGTTTCCAATGCCGCCTCCGTCGGCGACAAATTTCCGTCAGAATCGATCGGGACAATAAACACCATAATCCTGGTCGACAGGGATCTGACAGAAGGGTGCATGGCAAACATCATCATGTCGGCGACCGAGGCAAAGTGCAAAGCACTATCCTCGCTGGACGTGCGCAGCGCAGCCAGTAGAGAATCCGCCACCGGCACTTCGTCAGACGCCGTGCTCATCGCATCGGCTGGCAACGGAGGACCACTAAGATACGCTGGATCCGCCACCGAGCTTGGGAGACTCGTCGGCGAGTGCGTCGAAGAGGCGGTGAGGAAAGCGGTAATAAAGCACGACGGGCTCGTCCCCCACCGCCCCCTCCTTTCGAGGCTCGGGGAGCGCGGGATAACCATCGATGATCTAGTGGAGACGGCGATGGAGATGTATGTCCCTCACCCGAAGTTCACAAGGGAGAAGGCAAAAAAGATCTTTGAAAGGCAGCTCCTCGAGGTGATGTCAGACGTCAACATCTCCGCACTTGTCATGGCAGCCTTCAGGATGAACGAGGACGGAGAAAGGGGCCTGCTGCCTGGCGTCGACAGAATGTCATTCGAGGGCGATCCCGTTTACCTGGTCGCAGACGAGATATTGGGCATATCCATCGCCCTGCAGATAGCAGGGTACTACGGGCTATTCGAGTTCTACAGGTTCGACAGAAAGAAGCCGGGGATACTGCGGAGCCTCCCGCCTTTTGTCGATGATGCCATTGGGGCACTGATAGCTGGCGCCTCCAGCCGCATGTACTCCGAGATGCTGAAGGAAAAGAGGCGCTGAATATGGGGTTGATCGGCGGCCTCAGGGCAGTGCTCTCCTTCCTGACAGTCCTGCCCTTTGGATCCGGGACGATCGATGAGATGGCGCAATACGCCTTCTTCTTCCCCGCCGCCGGCGCCCTGATAGGCGCAATAAGCGGCGGCGCCGGTCTCGTCCTGTTCAAGTTCCTCGATAACAGCCTTGCAGGGTGGCTTACGCTCCTGGTGCTGCTCCTCCTGACCGGGTTCAACCACATCGACGGTGTCCTTGACCTGGGGGACGCCCTCATGTTCAGGGGATCAAGTGAGCGGCGCCTCGAGATACTTCACGACAGGCACCACGGGATCGGTGGCTACGCCGCCCTTTTCTTCGTGCTAGTCTTGACCGGATCGGTGATCTCGCTGCTCGGTCCTTCCATACTCCTTTACCTCCTGGTTGCAGAGACGCTTGGCAAGAGCTCGATGCTCATCGCAGGGGGCATGGGCAGGCCGTATCCGAAGGGGATAGGCAGCGTATTCGTCTCGAAGTTGAAGGAAAGGCTATTGACAAATATCGCATTGGGGGTTGCCATCGCCCTCGTGGTGACGCTCGCCTCATTTGGCCCGCTGTACGCGGGATTCCTGCTTTCCGCTGCGATCGTCTTCCCTGCCCTCTTTGCTTTGTATCTCCAGCATGTATTCGGATGCATCACGGGCGACATGCTTGGGTGCACGAGCGAGCTCACGCGCCTTCTCGTGCTTTTGATATTCTATCTCCTCCAAGGTGCTCTCTCATGAAATTCATTGGCCTCGTGATGGCGGGAGGGAAGGGGACTAGGCTCAGCGCGGCTGCCGAAAAACCCATGCTGCGCGTAGGTAAAACGCCGATGGTCGGCCGCGTGATCAGTGCACTGAAGGGATCCCCCTCCGTCTGCATGGTCTACGTTGCAGTCTCCCCGCACACGCCTGAGACTAAGCGCTATGCCCTCTCCCTTAGCGCGGTATCAGTAATCGATACGCCCGGTCTGGACTACCACAGCGACATGAGGCACGCGGTAAGGGTGGTTGGCGGGGGTTGCTTCGTTGTCGTCTCGGCTGATCTCCCCCTCCTCACCCCAGCAACCGTAGAGGAGATACTGGGGGCCTACGAAGCGAGGGGGAAGCCCTCGTTGACTGTTGTTGCCCCCCTGCGGCTTTTCGAGGAAATGGGGCTGGATCCGACTTGGGTGCTTGAGATCGGGGGAGGGAAATTCGTTCCTTGCGGGATCAATGTGGTGGACGGTGCGGCGATCGACGAGCCTTACATAGACGAGAGTTACTTCGTGGTCGACGATCCTTCTTTGTGCGTCAATGTCAACACTTTGCACGACCTTTCTGTAGCCGAAAAACTGATAAATAATAGGACGGATAAACCATCCTAATAATCAATGATCGGTGGCTACACATGGAAAAGTCGGACATAATTTACGGATGTGGTGAGGAGAGGTGCCGGGATTTCATAAACAGGATAGGCGGCTCAAAGCCAATTTTTGCGTGCGTCATAGCCTCGACCGAGACCGCGAAGATACCTGGTCTCTCAGCAGCCGGTGCAATGCCCGAGATCACGGATTATACGCCCCCCGCAGACGTCGAACTGCTCTTTTACGGGAAGTGCCGGTGCATAGACGGCGTCCCCGTCACGCCAGACGGGATTCCGACGCCGGCCCTGATCACAATGTCCGCCCTCAGGCTTTCGGGCATCCCATACTTTGTGGTGAACGGAGGGCTCAGGGTCTTGCCCAAAGTGCCTTTCATAGATGTCGGGGGGAGGCCTGGGAAAGACATCAGGTCCGGCAGTTCGGTTGAGAACCCGCAGGAGGTTTACGAGAGGTCGTCAATAATTGGGAGGCAGCTGTCGAGGCTCGCCGACTACCTGGTGGTTGGGGAGAGCATCCCGGGAGGTACGACCACTGCACTTTCGGTCCTCATGGCAATGGGGGTCGATGCCAGGAGAAAAGTCAGCAGCAGCATGCCAAACAACCCGCACGACCTAAAGCTGAGGATCGTTGATGCCGCATTGGGCGCGGCTGGCATTCACTTCGGGTCTTTGGAGCGCGATCCCTTCAGGGCAATCTCATCGGTCGGCGATCCGATGATGCCTGCTGCGGCGGGTTTGATCGCTGGCGCTGCGGAGGATGTGCCTGTGATCATGGCTGGCGGCACGCAGATGTGCGCGGTGCTAAAGGTGATACAGTCGCTCTCTCCGGGCGTCCTGGGAAACCTCGCAATAGGCACTACCCGGTGGATACTGGAGGACAAGACCTCGGACATAATGGAGCTAGTATCTAAGATCGCACCGGTCCCTGTGCTCGCAGCAGGCCTGGATTTTTCTGACTCCATATACAGCGGCCTCAGGGCCTACGAGCTCGGCGTGGCTAAAGAGGGCGTGGGTGCTGGAGGATCCAGCATAGCTGCGATGTTGGCATCAGGAGGCGCGATCACCAAAGACTCTTTATTGAGGGAGATCGAGGTTAACTACGGGATGCTGACAAATGCCTCCCCCGATTGAGAGAGGTGAGGGCTTCCGCACAGTGCTGATCTTGGGCGGGGGGAAGTACGGGACCATCGCGCTGAAGAGGCTCCAAGGGAAGTCGGGAAGGATAATCGTGGTTGACATAGATCCGAATTGCCAAGCGAGCAAATACGCCGAAAGGATCATTTCGGGCAATGAGGAACCCGGCAAGGGCCCTTCCCTTGTCTTGAGCGACGGAGCTTCTTTCCTTTCCCGCCTGATCGACCGCGGGGAAGTGCCGGACTTTGTGGTCCTGACGATACCCAAGAATGTGATGGCTGCACTATTCATTTCTTGGGCAGAGTCGCTTGGCATGAAGGTGAATTTTGATATTGATTGGATGCTCGAAGTCTCCGATAAATTCCCAGAGAAATGGATTGTTGTGAAGGACCAGATCTTCGGGGTGCTTGTCGCAAGCTACGCGCGCAACCACACATGCGTTGAAGGATGCATGCAGCCTGTGGTCTGCCCAGTTACGGGTGAGCGGCGCGAAAGATCGATGATCGATATTGCCAACAGCTCAGTGGAGGGCGATTTTGTGAGGGTATTCGAGAGCAGGCTCCTGGAGAGCGATGTCGGTGGGGTCGAGGGGAGTGCGATACTGGAGGCATACAATGAATTTAGGTCCTGTGCCCGCAAGGGGATGCGCCTGGCCATAGGCACCGCGTGCAGGTGCCATGCGATAGTGAACTTTATGAGGATTGCCTGATAATTCTGCGTGGTGGGAAATTGAAGGTTAAAAAGAGCGAAGATGAGTGGAAAAGGTCCCTGACCCAGGATCAGTACCGAATCCTGAGGAGGGGCGAGACCGAGCCCCCCTTCACAGGAAAGCTCCTCCACAGCAAGGCGGATGGCATTTACAGATGTGCTGGGTGCGGCAACCCGCTATTCCTCTCCTCGGAGAAGTTCGACTCCGGCTCTGGTTGGCCAAGCTTCCGCGATGCGATCGAGGGGTCGCTCGAGTATGTCAGGGACACGAGCCACGGCATGGATCGGGTGGAGGTCAGGTGCAGCAGCTGCGGGGGACACTTGGGCCACGTCTTCGACGACGGTCCGCCCCCGAAGGGGAAACGGTACTGCATAAACTCCGCGGCATTGGAGTTCGAGAGGAAATAAGGGTTTGACTGGGTTCAGTCAACCTTCCAGGCTGCAACTGCTATTATCAGCCCTATGACTATTCCGGAAACCCCGATCAGGGTGCCTGTGATCCCCAACGCGCTTGGATCCATAAGGGTGTAGCCTGTGACGGCTGCCCCGATCGCCGCAATGATCAGCCCCAGTATCGCGCCATACTTCCTATAAGCACTCGCCAATCTTCCACCCCCATTTCCATTTTCTGCATACACGAACCAGCCTCTCCCTTCTCGAGGCTGATTGCCTGCTCAAGGAAATCCCGGTGCCTGTTCTCGTCCTCGGCTATGCTGTTGAGCACCTTCTTGATGGTTCCGTTCTTCTGCTTGAGGTCTAGTGCCTTTGCATATATCTCGACCAAGTACTCCTCATTCATGAGCTTCTCGTACTTCACAAGCCCCTCAAGGATCTCCAGCGGCGCCTTCTTGCCGATCAGGCTTTCTGCCTCATCGAGGATCCTGACCGCTTCTGCCGCCACTGGTCCTAGGTCCGCCTCCGGAGCGGTCTTCGGGACCTCCCCTCCCGACAGGTGTCTGAAGACTTCGCTGTGCTTCCTCGAGTCTATAGCCAGTATCGAGATCAGGAGCCTTGCCGTGCCGTTCTTTATAGAAGGTCTTATCTTTTCGTAAACCTCTGCGGTCTTCCTTTCATAGAATGCCAGGAAAGAGTATATGCCCTCCAAAAAGCACCACCATTTCTAATACCGCTGGATAGGCTAATATATTCGATGCATTGGCTTGCATTGCCTTGCGCAATTCTTAAAAAGAATGATGATAAGACACGCCTGTGGTGAGCTGAGACGGACAGGCGGAGCTTTGTGCCTTTGCTTCTCACGGGCTTCACGACTGGCATTTCCGTCTCCATGTTCCTACTTGTCTTGGACTATACAAGCAGGGCTTTGGCGCCTTCCATCCCTGCCCCGCTGCTGGCTTTCCTGAGCATCCCCGCTGCTTGCCTGCTCGTGCGCATCCTCTCTGACTCTAAGAAGACCGGCTCTGGGGTCGACAGGTTCCTTGAGACCTACCACCTGCGGCACGGGATGGCATCGCTCCGATCCACAGCAGTCAGCGCGGTTTCCTCTCTCGTGACGATGGCTCTAGGGGGGAGCGCAGGGCCTGAGGGGCCAGGTCTGACGATGGGCGCAGGCATCGGGTCATGGATGGCAAGGAGATTTGGCTTGGATCCCGAGAAGATGAAGCGCTTGTACATAAACGGTGCAGCCGCGGGAATAGCAGCGATCTTCAGGGCGCCCCTCACCGGCACAGTCTTCGCCCTCGAGATACCCTATATGTATGACGTGGAAACGGGCGTCTTTGTCTCGTCGCTCGTCGCAGTGGTGGTGTCCTACACCTCCACCGTGCTCCTCTTGGGCACAGAGCGGCTGTTCCCCTTCCAGTCCGCCACCATCGAGATCACCCCTGCGCTCCTGGCGAACTCTGTCGCCGTTGGCTTGATCTCGGCGGCAGTTTCCCTTGCATTCATCAGCATCTTTAGGGCGATGAAGGCGCAGGCGAATCGCAGGGATTCCCTCTTAGTGCCTCTGGTCGGCGGCGGTGCCTTGGCTGCGATAGCAGTCTTCTTCCCTGAAATCCTCGGTACGGGCTTTGGTGTCATAAGCGGGGCGGGCAGCGGGGCAGTCCAGTTCTCCCTTTCCTTGGCGATAGCGCTCCTTGTGATGAAAATGATCGCCACCTCTGTGACCCTCTCTACGGGGGGATCGGGCGGGCTGTTCATGCCCTGCATATTCTTGGGCGTGATGCTGGGCGAGGCTTATTCGGTCGCCACGGGGCAGCCTGATCGGGCGGTCATGATCGCTGCGGCCGTGGCCGGAGTCTTTGCGGCAACGAACAAGGCGCTCCTGACTTCGATCCTCCTAGTCGGCGAGACCTTCGGCCCTGTCGTCCTCCTTCCTTCGATAGTCGCAGCGGCGATCTCCTTCCTGATCACCAAAGACAGGTCTATACACGAGCACCAGCTCCTCAGGAGGATCACCAAGAAGGAGATGGCTCTAGAGATGTTCAGCCACAGGATGGGCAACCGCTTGAAGGAGATCCACATAGAGAGAGTCATGGTGCCTAAGCCATCTGCGATCGACTCAAATGCGACGGTGGGCGAGGCGCTGGATACAATGAGAAGGTCGAGCCGCCGCGTGATGCCCGTGGTTTCGGGCAGGACCTACGTTGGATATGTGACCTTGGACCTCCTGCTTGTGGAGGACAAAAGCAGGCCCGTCTCGGAAGTCGTGGTCTATTCCGATCCCGTGAGGCCAGACGAAACCCTCGATCGCCTGGTCATGCGGATGCTCAATACCGAGGAGACCCACGTGTATGTGACGGACTCGGAGTCCAATTTGCTGGGAGTGGTGACCCAGAGCGACATAATCAGGATCGTCTTTGAGCTTGGATTTCAGCAATGAACGAATCCTGCAGGGGCTGGTAGTAAATCGGTTCTTGCTGGAAAGCGAAATCCCCTGCACCCCCCTCCAAGATGTTGATAAGGTCCATGGGGCTCCTAAGGAAGTAGTCCGGCCTCTCATCCCTGGTCTCGAAGAAATTGCAGTCCCCATACTGTGCATACGCAGCCCTCATGCCTATGCACTTCGCGGCTTTCACGTCCCTCTGTATGCTGTCGCCGACGAAAAGCGCCTCCCCCGGGCCCACACCCAGCTGGATGAGCGCAACCTGGAGGTGCCTGGGGTCGGGCTTCACCCTCTCCGTATCGTCTGCGGTGACGATCACGTCGAAGTACTGCCTCAGGCAGGTCTTCTCGAGCCTGATCGCGGCGTGAGCCCTCCTGGCATTCGTGACCAGGGCTGTCCTCAACCCCATGTTGCGGAGGCTCCTGAGCATCGCCTCCACGCCTTCGTAAGGCCGTATCAGGTCGAGCTTCTTCCTGTCGTAGATCTCGCAGCACTCGAAGTAGAGGTCGAAGTCATAGACCCCAAGCCTTGCCATGTATTCCGCTATCACCGAATGCCCCTCGTATTCCCCCCTGCTCCTAATGAAAAGATCCAGCAGGTCGAGCCCGTCCCCCCCTCCGAGCCTGGCGGCCACGGCCCTGCATGCGCTGACCTGCGCGAAGACGAAGTCCATCAGCGTGTTATCCATGTCAAAAAGGACTGCCTTTATCCCGTTCAAGACCTGAACCCCAACCCTTCCAGCTCTCTGCAGACTTCCAGGTCTTTCTTAAACCCATCGGCTGCCTTGGCGTCGAGGAAGACGACCTTCAAGTCATCTGTATCCTTCTTTCCCCTGAACTCGCCGTAAATTATGGCCGAGTTCATCTTCACCAATGCCAGGACGCCCGCAAGGTCTGCTATGAGCCTGCGGATCTGGGACCCCGCGCACCATGACTCGCGCGGGATCTCCCGCGGCATCTCGAACAGGAAGTACTCCACACCCTCGGCGTCGCAGATGTCCGTCATCGAGCTGTCCGCGGTGAGCAGGACGATCTGGGCATTCCTCTCGCGGGCGCATTTGGAGACCGACCTGGCTATTATCCTGTCCCCCTCCCCTTCCTGGCCCGAAAACCTCTCCGATGCCTCCAGAGACATGGCGGCGGATAGCGCCTTCAGCTCCTTGTTCGCGAACCTGAATGCCTTCCTCGATTTTTTCATCCTCCTGTTCACCAGCTCGTCCAGCAGCCCCCTCTCGAAGGGTGCCACGCTCTTCATCTGGATCACCTGCTCCTGGGTGTACTTGTAGTTGTGGACGCTCGTTATCTCGTCCCTTACTGTACTGACTATGATGCACTCCTTTGGGTCCAGTAGCCCGGTGTTGGAGGCGAACCTCCTGTAGATCATGTTGGTGTCGAGCGCGAAGAGTATGTTTCTGTAAGCCCTGTATGCCTTCAGCCTTTCCTTGAACTCGTCCATGTTCGCGAAGCCTAGTATCCCGCTGCTCATCAGGCACTCCAGGATGTCGAAATACGACGGCCCTTCGAGGTACGGGTCCTCGTCCCTGATGCTGAACGACTCCTGCGTGAGGTCGGTCGACAGCCTGTACCTTCCCTTCTCTCCGGAGCACTTGAAGAGCTGCAAGTGCGTGATAGGGTAGGTGAGCTCGAAGTCCTCGAGGAAGAGGTTCACAAGTATCTGAAGCTCATCCTCATCGACTATGAAAGAGGGTCTGCTGCTTGAGCTCATTGGTCTTGCGCACCCGCCTCCTCGATGAAGTCCCTAAAGGTCTGCCTCCCGAGCGGGATCATCATGTATGGCTTTGCGCAGTCGCAGGTGTCGTCGATCTCCAGGTAGAACAGGTGATCGACCCAGACCTTGTTCAGCGGCATCATCGCCCCTGCCACGAGAGCCTTCCTCCCCGGGGTTATGTCCACGGCAATCTTGTTCCCCTCAGCTTTCCAAGACTTGATGATCTCTGCGATCTTCCTGCCCGCCTCGATGAACCCCCCGTCCCTGACGACCTCGCCCCTCACAGCTGGCTCGAAGCCGTACTTGGTTGAGACTGCCCTGATGCCTGCAGAAGCGGCGCCGAGCCCACCTGAGGTGCCCTCTTCCGCGAATATGACGACCTCGTCTGGTTTGTAGCCCCTTTCCCTCACTGCTGCGTAGTAAGAATTGACGAGCGCCCACCCGCTTCTCCCGAGCATCGTGATGTACTTGCAGCCCAATCCGGATCCTCCCTTGCCTGGCCCTCCTACCGTGCGGCTTGACAATGCGACAAAAAAGCCCCTGGCTGCCAGGCTCCACTCCAAGCATGGGATGCGTGCACCAGGGTCCGGATAGGGCATGCCCCCTCCCCCTCGCCTGCCATCCGATCACGCCCTCCTCCTTCCGTTTTGCCCCTTCGCCACCTGGCTTAACGGGGTCCCCTTCGCTGCCGGGAGTGCCCATGCGTTCCTCAGTCCGCTCCCGCATATTGGGCAGCCGCGCCTCTTGCACTTCGGGCAGATCCTCACCCTCGCGCCGCAGCCGGCGCACTCTGCCTCGACCACTGGGAGGCAATCCCGCCCTTCTATGATCTTCCCGCATACGTCGCATGTGGAGAATGTGATGAACAACCGAGCCACCTGATACCAGTATCTCCGGTGTATATTTAAAGATGATTTATTTAATCAATTTAATTCATTTAAGGTCCACGTTCCGGTGCCTGTGCATCAAAACCATTGAGCAGGAGCGTGTTCCTTCCCTTCTCGGTCAGGCGCACCCTGCTGCTCCTTCCCCTGCCCTCAACGACAAGCAGCTCCTTCTCCTCGAGGGGCCTTATGTACCTGCTCTCGAGTATGACGTGCCCGTACGGCTTGGACTTGCCCTCAACCGAGAAGAGGCCCCTCTCTAGGCACTTCTTCAGCAATGCGCTCTTCCTCGCGTCCCTAACTTGGCTCACTAGGACAAGGAAGGAAATCTCCTCTGGCGTGGGGAGGTCTATCGAGTAGTGCGGGACTATCTCGATCTTCGAGAGGCCTGCCGAGTTCTGTGCCCTGTTGGGATCCACCACCTCGATGTACTTCTCAGGGTAGGCGTAGTAAGCGCTGACGCCTTTCTTGAACGTAAGGGTTGCGAAGTGGCAAGCCACCCCCTGGATGGATCCCCCAGATGATATGTTCACGAACACATGGTTTCCGGAACTGATCTCCCCCTCTATTATCTTCCTACAGGTGTAGATTAGCCTGAGGAGAGCGAGCTCTTCCTTGTGGATCTCGTACGGCTTCTGGTGCCTATCGAGGTCTTCCTTGATCCTCTCCAGGCAGTTGATCCCGCGCTCGTTGCTGTCCTTCCTGACGATCAGGTGTATCCGCTCGCCCTTCATCCTCATAAACGGGAGGACGACCCTGTCGATCTCGAACCCGACGGGCGCAATGTGAACCCTCTCCGGGAACCCTCCAGCAGCCATGCTTTGAGACATAACTTAAGTATGCTTAATAATTTATTTATCTTTATCCTATTAGTAGTCCCAAGGGTGGGACGCATTGGGCGATCTCAAGTCGATAGTTGATGAATACATGGGGAAGGCGCATGGTATCGAAGAAATGTGCACTAGGTGCCTGAAGACCGAACGGTGGGGCGGGAATGTCACCCTGATGGTTGTGGACGCTGCCTTCACGTCGATCGGGCTGAACTATTTCACGGCAGTCGTGCCGAAGGTGGACCTTTTCAGGAGGGAATTCGTTGAGGCAGGGCGAATCAAAACGCTGAGGGATCTGGCTTCTTCGGATCCAAGTGAATTCCTGGGGGTCTGGAAGAACCGCAGGTCTTGGGATGCCGCACGCGGGATCGCCTCGTACCTCTCAAGCATATGTGCTGGATCTGACCGGGAGGCGCTCAGGTCTTGGGCCAGGTCTTCCTCGCTGGAGGATTGGCGACTCGACCCTATCGGGAGAATAAGCGGGGTCGGGCTTGTCACGTACCAGTACCTCAGGATGATGGGGGGCATTGACACGGTCATGCCGGACAAGATCGTGAAGCGCGTGATAAACGAGATGCTAGTCAAAGCAGGCGAGGAACCGGTTGACGAGAATATGGCGTTCATACTGAAGGCAGAGGAGATTGCGAAACAGGCGGGGTACCGCCCGATCGACCTCTGCTGGATGACCTGGATGATCCAGCCGGAGGGGAAGATCATGAGGATGGACAAGTACTCGGGAATACTCTCCATGATCTGAGCGGATTGGTTCATGTGTCCGGCTCGGCGGAACGCCCAGCCCAGCACAGAGGCTGCCGCTATTCCACAAGGAGGAGGCCGTAGAAGGAGGGCTTCGCGCTCCTGTCCTTGTAAACGCCGATCTCGTAGCCAGCCTTCTTCACTGTGGCGAAGACGTCGATTCCGCACCCCTCCATCGAGGGCCTGAGCTTCTCGGGGTGGACGCACGACTCGAGGTTGCACTCCTCGCAGTACGGGCAGCCGTCTGTGGCAAAGCCAATCGCCTTGTAGTGCCCCCTCAGGAATGCCTCGCGCTCAAGCCTGAGCATCAGGTCGTGGCAGAATAACGAGAACTCCTTCAGGTCAGGGGGCGTCATCCTGACCAGTATTGCGTGCCTGTACTCGGATAAGACCCTGCTGAATCCCTCCGGGGTCGGGGAGAACGGCGGGCACGCCAAGGTCCTCCCGTAGCCGTCGCAGCCGTACTGGCACTTCATCCTCACCCAGTTCCCGACGACCACTTCTTCAGGCTTGATGACCCTCGCATCCTCTGCACCCAGCGACACCGCAACCCTGCACAGCTCATTAAGCCGCTCTACCTTCTCCTTGTCTTCGGGCAATGCACACACCGTTTACAATTCCTCTTGGCAATAAAATAAGCATTGGCTTTGGGGGGGCTCCAAGTTAATGGTGGGAAAAACTCGGGTTGCCCGCCCCTCTGCCGCTCGGCAACTAGGATCTCGCGCCCAAGACCTATATTGACTGGGTTAAGGGACGACCAGTCATCGATCCAGCTCGTTCTGAAATTTGTTTCGACTCAAAAATACAATCTTTTTCTCTTCCGCTGGCTTTCTAGATCTCATTCATTTACACATATACGTTAATCACTCAAACAATTGCACAGGATGCAACAGAGTGAGGATAACAGACAGTTACACAAAAAAGGAAGGCGTAAACCAGTCATTCAATTTTGAATAAGGATTGTTGGGCTTCGGGCTTGGATTTCAATCTTATCCCCCGCAGGTATAGAGTTGACAGCTTCGGAAAAGGAACATGGTTATTGAATAAGAATTATAGCATGACTACGGGTTTAACGCTGGGGTTTTTCATTTCTTGCGGTTCCACCTGCGCTTCCCTGGAGGTCCAATAACTATCGCTCCGATCACCATGATCACAACGGTTACAATAATGATGATAATTAGTGTTGTTTCGTCCATCCGTATCATCCATTTACTAACAAGGAAACTGGCTATTTAACCCCCTCGGAGGGGAGCCTTCAGGCTTCAGGTTGGCTACGAAAGCCAATAAGCATATGCTGCAACTTGCGGAAATAGGCTTGTATGCAGTCGTAAAAGAGTCATGCGCCCATAGGATCAGCTGGAAATTCATCTGAGGAAGGGAAACCTAGACCTCGGATCGTTTACAGGTGAGGGAGCCAGGGAAGACAGATCAGGGAATATTTTGAATATAGGAAGATGATTTTAGGGGTTCGTCAACACCCTCCTTTACCACTGTCTATTTCACTTTCTCTCTGCCTGTCTGATTGATCTATCTATGTGTAAGTGAGGGAGGAAGTTAGTTAGAAAGAATGTGGGTTTGGGGTTTTGGGGATTAAATTTTAGCTCCTTGCGCAACATAATATATAGTTTTGAAAGCCTGCTTAAGCGGAATTATAACTGTTAACCATGCATTGTTGATGGCAGCGCCATTGTAAAGAAAGATTTATTAAAAAACATCAATAATTTTATTAGAAAATAAGGATTTTTAAGAACCCATTTATTTAGGAGTTTGTTGAATAGCTTTTTAGCAGCACTACAAGTACTTTCCGATCTGGTGTTTGGCTTGATTGAGGCTGAGAACCTAACAAAAAAATTCGGTGATCTGACTGCTGTGGACAATCTTACACTTCAAGTTAATGACGGAGAAGTTTTCGGCTTTCTTGGACCAAACGGCGCAGGAAAAACCACCACTGTGAGGATGCTCTGCTGCCTGATATCAAAAACTAGCGGAACCGCTAGAATCAGCGAATATGAAATAGGCAACAAACATGATTCTCTGAAAATTCGTAAAATCATCGGATTAGTTCCAGATAATGTAGGGCTAAGCGAGCATCTAACCGCGTATGACAACCTGGATATTTACGGAAAAATCTATGATTGCTCAGAAGCTCAAAGAAAAGAGAACATAAAACGTTTTCTAGACATGTTGGGGCTTTGGGACAAAAGAAACGCTTTGGCAGGGACTTTCTCTAAGGGCATGAAGCAGAAACTTGCTATTGCACGCGCACTTGTACATGAACCAGAGGTTCTTTTTATGGATGAGCCTACTGCAAACCTTGATCCGGAGTCCGCAAAAACAGTAAGAGAATTTATCCTCGAATTAAAAAAAAGAGAAAAAAACAATTTTTTTGAATACACATAATCTAGATGAAGCGCAAAGGATATGCGACAAAATCGCCATCCTAAACACTAAACTACTTGCTATAGGCACGCCTGATGATCTCGAACAAGCAGTAAAAGGGCGAAAAACCGTTATCACGTTGGAGCAGATAAATGACAAGATTCTAAAGGCCATAAGCAAACTTTCGCTGAAGAATCTCGATTACAAAGATCGTACTTTATGGTTTAATGTATCGGATCCAGATAGCGATAATTGGAAAGTTGTAGAAGCTATTGTTTTAGCTGGCGGTCATGTTACCACGGTTAATGTTGTCGGTTCAACTTTGGAGGATGTTTATTTGAAACTTGTGAGGGAGTCAACATGAGGTTTTCCAAGGCATGGCTGGTTTCCTCAAGAGATTTTAGAATATTTAGACACCAGAAAAATATTTGGTATTCGATCATCATTTTTCCAGTTTTAATTTCGGTTCTCTTTCCAACCATACTCGAATATGCAGGACAACGGAGTACTGGTTTGCTGTCAGTTGCAAATCTTCCAAACTTATTAGATTCGTTTTCATTCTTTATTGTCATCGGAGCCGCATATATCCCGTTGGGAATCGCTTCTTATAGCATAGTCGGCGAAAAAATTGAAAAAAGTTTAGAGCCGCTTCTTGCAACCCCCCTTACTGACGGCGAGATTTTGCTTGGAAAGGCAATTGCCGCCTTGTTGCCGACGCTGGTTGCTATGTATGCTGGTGCGGCAGTCTTTATGGTCGGCATTGACGCAGTGACCTTCGGTAAGCTTGGTTATAATTATTTTCCAAATTGGACTTTGGGCGTTTTGTTAATAGTTGTAGTTCCTGCTGCCGTCGTTATGAGTGTGCTCTATAGCATTATAGTTTCATCGCGGGTTAATGACGTGCGTAGCGCTAATGGTTATGGGATACTGATATTCATTCCATTTTTAGCGATTTACTTTACCAGCGAGATACGCATAATAAGTCTGGACATAAACGGGCTCCTTATAATTGCAAGCATTCTTTCCGCAATTGATGCCGCTCTTTATTTCGTAAGCACTGCAGCATTCCAACGGGAGGAGATATTGACAAAGTGGAAGTAGCAAAATTGGAAGTAACCAGGAGAGACTATAAAAATGGGCGAATATTATCAAAAACAAAGGGCGCTTTGGTATGGATGAAATGTCGATTGTTGTGTGTCACCTCTATTTTGATAGGCTCGAGAGGTATCACTCGTGTTCCTCATCATTGGGACTGTGTTGTTCGTCACCTGGTTTATTTAAAAGCCCCACCAGAAAAAGACAGGATCTCGGCAGTGAAGTAATGTGGGGGCGCTCTTAGTTTTTGCAGACTAGGTAACGGCGGAAGTGAAGACGGCAGTCAATTTGCGTAAATGTTTGGGGATAGTTTTATTATATTTCACGCCAATCATCCTGCGGTCGTAGCCTTTAGTTCTGGGCAGAGATGGGCATTGGTAATGTCTTTTTTATGTGCTACTGCAGTGGCCTTGCTTTCTAAGTAGCTTGTGACCTTCGGGTCGAGTACCTTCTCAACCAGCTCCACCAAAGCCTTTATGACGATTCTAACGGGAGGCGTATTGCCTCTGGTGTAATCTGTTGCAATGTCCTTAAGCCAACGGAGATCGTGCCGCCATACCGCTTGGTAGAGATCGAAGTGGTAATCCTCCGCGTCCTCGACCAGTCTCATCGTTTTTCCTTTCCCTGTCACCGGGACACAAAGGAGAGGCACTATGAGGCTGCGATAGCACCTTAGCCGCTCGACCAGCTCCGTAGTCTTTATTATATCTTCGGGCGATTCGCCAGGGAGGTTAATGATGAGTGTGGCGGCAGGCACCCAGCCGTTGTCGTTGCAAGTAGCGAACGCACGCTCAACAACCTCCGGCCACTCCTCCGGTCCAAACGGCGCTGCCTTGTTGCGCATGAGTTTGCCTAGCAATTCCGGGCTTCCAGTCTCGATCCCGGTCTGGAACCCCATCCATCTTCTCCCACCGAGCCCCAGGATCTCTGATATGGAGGACACCGTCTCTGGGCTTGTCGCTATTGAGGCAAGGGCTGCGTGGCTTATGCTCAAGCCGCTGATCTCTTTAAGCTTGCTTACCTCGGTGAATAGCTCAACTACCTTGCCGTGCCTTGGGACAAGATCCGAGGTTCCATATCTGAGGACATCCTCTGCATGGAGGCAGATGCTTCTCTGACCGAACCGGAGATTCGTTTTCACATCTTCGATTATGTCGCCAATAGCCCTATGGCGGACCTTCCTCATGTTCGGGAGGCAGAAGCTGCACCCTCTGCCGCACCCCCTTGAGATCTCTACGAGCCCCCCTACAGTCCCCCCGCGCAAGAGCGGTATTTTTGACCCGTCTACCGCAAGGTTGGGTTTGGACCTGAATACCGCAGGCGCCACGAGCTCGTGCCCGAGGATCTTTTCCACGACCAAGGGAAACACCGTTTCAGCCTCGCCGTGGACGAGGACGTCTATGTTCAGCTTGCTGAAGCCTACGCCCTCCAACTGCCAGGTGCCTGGTCCCCCTACCACGACCATTGCCCCCTTGCTCTTTGCCTCCTTTATGGCTTTGGATCCCATCAGCCTCCTGAACATCATTGCGCTGAACGCTTCAGCATGAACGATGCCGTGCTCGCCGCTGAAGGTAGTCGACGCTGGCCCTTTGCCCAGCGGGTCGATTACCGAGATGCCTATGACTTTCGTATCCCCTGTGATCGCATTGCCTAGGCTCTCAGGCGGAACTACTGCGACATCATCGGCGCCTACCACCCCAGATTCTATCAGTGCCGCCTCGGCCCTCCTGAGTCCGTGCGGTGCGATGAGCGCCCTCCCTCTTTCGTCTGCTGGAACACGGTGGAGAATGAACTTTAGGGCACCACTCAGAGGAAGAAGCTTAATGCTGCCGGCTGGGGCGGTGGTGATGAAACCGTAAAAAAGCCCTCCTCCATAATCGCTCATAAGAGACCTGTCTGCCGTGAGGACGACTTTGCACCCCATCTCCCATTACCTTCCCTTATTTTAACCGCAAACGATATATATATATATATTTTTATTTTTAAAATATTTGAAAACAAAAATAGTGAAAGAAATGGCGTCAGACAGGCTCCTACGCTCCATGACTAACGGGCTGATAAGGGCTATCGTCCTCTCAATACTGGAGAAGGGGTCCCTTTCGGGATATCTGCTCATGAAAGAGATCAAGCGAATGACTGGCATAGCTTACCATGCAGGGGTACTATACCCCATGCTCTACAGCATGGAGGAAACAGGGCTTATCTCCGGGGAGTGGGTCACGAAAGGCAGGAGGAGGATTAAGCAGTACCAGCTTACTGGCAAGGGCGCGAGTGCGTTGGCAAAACTTCGCGCTTTCCTTAAAGGCACATTGCATGAGATACTCAAAGAGGGATCACGGGACATCTCTGCATGAACTAGGACAGGCATCGGATCGATCACAGCCGCCTGCCAACGAAGATGTTGTCTTTGACCCGCAGGAGCCTGGCATTCAGTTCTGTCCCTGGCGGGATCTCACTACCAACAATGGTGACTAATCTGGTCCCTTCTGCATTGATTGCCAGCGTCTCTCCTTTCAGCCATCCGGGTCCTACAGTCCTGACCTTCAGTCTCTCCCCAACTCTGTATGGGTTGGCAATCCTCTTGCATCTCCTCATCCCGAAGTCGTTCGGGTTTAGAATTAGGCGTGTTCCACATTTCGCCTCGAGCCCCCTCAAATGCGCGTAAAAGTCATACCAGCTGATGTACCTTATCCGCCTGTCCTTCCGGCCGAACCTGTGCCTTTCGCACTTCTGTATCCCCAGCGGGGGCCACCTCTTCCCCGCGCCAAGGCTCTTTGCCCATTCGATCAGGGCTTCGAGCTCGCACGTGTTTATCGGGTTGACCCAGACCGGGGCTACCAGTATGTCGACCCCCGCGTTCTTTATGGCATACTCAGCCATTTCCATCACCCTGGCAGGGCTGTACGATGCGGTACCGGATAGGTCCCTCGCCAGTTCCGGGTCCAGCGCGTCCACGGAAAGGTTGATCCTCGAGAGCCCTGCAGCCCCGAGATCGTCTATGAGCCGTTCGCTCAGGAGGTGCCCGTGGGTCTGGATCGATACCACCTCTACCCCTCCAGTCGACGCCAACTCGTGGACCAGGTCGGATATCCTCGGGTAGGTGAGGGGGTCCCCAACGGTGTCGATGTGTGCCTCTACCCCCTTCCCCTTCATCTTGGCTACGGACCTGAACCACTCCAGCAAATGGTCTAGATCCACGATGTACTCTGCGTTCCTCATCGTGGACTTCGGCCCAGCATCGGTGGAACAGAATATGCAGTTCAGCGGGCAAGCCGTGGAGGGCCTGACCTGTACCACGTTCGTCCCCCTGTCTATCAGGCCGAAGGGGATTGCCCCTATCAGCGGCACATCCGGGGGCACCCTGTAGGTCGTCGCCAATTCAGTCCCACCCCATTACAGGCACCAACGCCCCATATAAAGGAATTTTGAGTCTTGAGGCGGGCAGGATCCGGGCGTACAATTTATTAGGCGTATGCCCCGCTCTTATCCTAATGTCTGTATCCGACATGGTGTTTCCGATGAGCGGGCTCGATGTGATGTTCTCCCCAAGGAGCATCGCGGTGATCGGGGCGTCTAAGAACCCCAAGAAGATAGGTTACGAGCTCGTCAGCAACATCCTGACAGGCGGGTACGAAGGGAAGCTCTACCCCGTCAACCCGGAGGGCGCAGATGTGATGGGGCTGAAGTCGTACACGTCCGTCAAAGAGATCCCTGGCGAGGTCGACTTGGCAGTGATAGCCGTGCCGGCTGCGTACGTGCCGGACATACTCGAGGAGTGCGGGGAGACGGGGATCAGGGCTGCGCTGATAATCAGCTCCGGATTCAGGGAGGTCGGGAACCTGGAGCTCGAGGATAGGCTCGTCCAGACCGCCAGGAAACACGGGATGCGCATACTGGGCCCGAACATCTTTGGGCTATACTACGCCCCGTCGAAGATGAACGCGACCTTCGGCCTCTCGAGGGTCTTCCCAGGCAGGATAGCTTTCGTGACGCAGAGCGGCGCCCTGGGCATCGCGATGATGGGGTGGACGAACCTCTACAGGATCGGCGTGTCTGCAGTAGTCAGCATGGGCAACAAGGCAGACGTCGAGGAGGCGGATGTCCTGGACTTCTTCTCGGAGGACAGGAACACCGGGGCCGTCCTGGTCTACATCGAGGGCGCCAAGGACGGGAGGAGGCTCCTCGACTCGATGAGGAGGTCGAGCCTCAGGAAGCCCGTGATAGTGCTCAAGTCGGGGAAGACCGGCGCCGGAGCATCTGCAGCCTCTTCGCACACGGGGTCCCTAGCCGGATCTGACGCGGTCTATGACGCAGCGTTCAGGCAGTGCGGGGCCCTCAGGGCGTCCGATCTAGCCCAAGCCTTCGACTGGGCTAAGCTGATGACCATGCAGCCTCCCCCGCTGAACGACAACTGCCTCATCATAACCAACGGCGGCGGTGTTGGCGTGATGGCTGCGGATGCCTGCGAGGAGGCTGGTGTGCCGATCCGGCAGCTGCCCGAGGACCTCCAACTGGGGTTCAAGCGGCTGATGCCTGTGTTCGGGAACTCGAAGAACCCCGTGGACCTGACGGGGCAGGCGTACGAGGAGAGCTACGCCCGGTCGGTCGAGCTCGCGCTAAAGGATCCCCGTATAGGGTCCGTCATTGTGCTCTACTGCCAGACCGCGATCACCGATCCCGTCTCCATAGCCAAGGCAATAGCAGACGGCTGCGAAGCCCAAGGCTGCGAGAAGACGGTGGTGACCAGCTTCATCGGCGGCACCCAGTGCAACGAGGCGATGCAGAAGCTGGACGAGCGCGGCATGCCTTCGTACCCGATACCCGAGAGGGCCGTCTCGGCATTAGCAGCCTACTACAGGTGGCAAAGGTACAGGCTGAAGAAAGGGATGCCTAGTCCCACCACTTCTTCTCAAGCGGCATCGCGAGTATCTCCTTGATCTCGAGCCGCTTGGTCTTGTCTCTGGAGAAGACCGTCCCGGGGAACGTGGATCTCAATACGATGGCTGTGTCCGCACCGTCGCCGCTGCCCCCGACGCCTATCACGTCCTTGTACGGCTCCAGGACCCCGCAATCGACCGCGCAGAGGACGACCTCGACCGCGACCTTCATCCCTTGGCCGAAGGCGTAGAGGGTGTCCCTGAAGGTCTTCGTCGGCGTCGGGATGTCTGCTCCGGATCCCTCGTACAGGGAACCGTGGAGCACGTATGGCGCTGAGTCGAGCACGATGACCCCGAGGTTCTCGAGCTCCTCCTTGGCACTCGGGTCCATGCATGGCCACTCGAAGCCCATCTCCCTCCTATACGGGCCGTCGGAGACGCAGACTATCCTGGCCTCGTCCCTGAGCGCCCTCGCGAACTCCAGCGCTGTCTTCCCGGTCGAGCTCGCGACGACGAGGTCCCTTATGCCGCTCCTCTCGATGTGCTTCGTGACCGCTTCCACCACCAGGTCGGTGTTCTGCGGCCCAGGCTTCTCGAAATAATACACCTCGCGCATCTTGAAAGTCATACGAGTTCCCACTACAATTAGCGGTGTTGCCTTTTTAAAGGGATCTTCTTCTAAAAGGTTATATAACACCTTGAAACAGCGTTAAGCAGTGCTGGATATGTCTCTCGATGAGCTCGATATGAAAATAATCGATGCGCTGCAGAAGGATGCAAGCCTCTCATACTCGGATCTTGCGCGGCAGCTCGGTCAGAACGAGTCTACGATAAGGAAACGGGTACTCACGCTGAGGGAACGCGGCGTAATCAAGAAGTTCACAATAATCGTTGACAACCTCAAAGTCGGATACAACACCATTGCAGTCGTGGGCTTCGATGTCGACCCGGGGATGCTCCTGGAAACCGCACAGAAGCTGGCGGAGTTCGAGGAGGTCAGGTACGTGGCCACCTCGACCGGCGACCACATGATCATGGCCGAGATCTGGGGCAAGGACGGGCGAGATCTTGCGCAGACCCTCTCAAAGGTCAGTTCGGTTCAGGGCATCAAGAGGATCTGCCCTTCGATCCTGCTGGAAAAAATAAAGGAATGACCGCTCCAACATTTTTGCAAACCCACTCGGGCTTTTCCGACTCGCCTCACTCCCTGTATCTCTTGAGCAGGAGCGAGTTCGAGACGACCGAGACCGAGCTGAGCGACATCGCAAGCGCTGCAATCTCGGGCCTGAGCGTCAGGTACGGGTAAAGCACGCCAGCCGCAATCGGTATTCCTGCGGAGTTGTAGGCGAGAGCCCAGAACATGTTCTGCCTAATCTTGCTCATTGTCTTTCTCCCCAGGCGGATAGCGGATACAACGCCCAACAGGTCCTCCCTGGTCAGGATAATCCCGCCCGCCTCCTTCGCTATCTCGGTCCCGCTCCCGATCGCTATGCCCACATCGGCTTGCGTCAGCGCCGGCGCATCGTTTATGCCGTCCCCCACGAATGCGACTACCTTGCCCTCGGACTGGAGCTTGGATATTGCCTGGGCCTTCTCCCCCGGAGAGACCTCGGCGAAGTACTTCCCGATCCCGATCTCCCTGCAGATCGCCTTCGCGACCCTCTCGTTGTCGCCGGTGAGCATGTAGACCTCGAGCCCCTCCTTCTTGAGCCCCTCCACTGCCTCCTTGGCATCCGGCTTCGGCTTGTCGATCATCGCTATCATCCCGACGACCTTCCCGTCCGCCGCCAGTATCGAGACCGTCTTCCCCTCAGACTCGAGCCTGGCAGCCACTTCCTCAGCCTCGCCCATAGCGATCCCGAGCCTGCCCATGACCTTCCTGTTCCCGATGGCAGCCTCCCTCCCGTCCACCTTGCCCCTGATCCCCTCCCCGGGGAACGCCTCGAACTCCTTGAGCTCGTAGCGGGGGAGCCCTGCCGCCCTCTCGATCACCGCAGCAGCGAGCGGGTGCTCCGATCCGCCCTCGAGCGTGGCTGCTACCCTCAGGATCTCCTCCTCCCCCAAGCCTGCCAGGTCGACGATCTCCACGACGGACGGCTTACCGACAGTCAGCGTGCCCGTCTTGTCGAATACGACCGTGTCGAGCTTCCTCACCGCCTCGAGGACCTCGCCGCCCTTTATCAGGATGCCCATCTCCGCAGCCTTCCCGAGCCCCACCATTATCGCCGCGGGGGTGGCCAGGCCCAGGGCGCACGGGCACGCTATCACAAGGACCGAGACTGCCATGAGCAGTGAGAACCCGATCTCCTTCCCCATGAACAGCCACACGAGGAACGTCAGCAACGCGACAGATACCACCGCAGGAACGAAGCGGGCGGCGACGTAGTCCGCGAACCTCTGGATGGGCGCCTTCCTGGCTTGGGCCTCCTCCACGAAGCTGATGATCTGAGCCAGGAACGAGTCCCTGCCGACCCTATCGACCCTCACCCTCATCATGCCCGTCTTGTTGATCGTCCCCCCGATCACGGTGTCGCCCTCCGCCTTGTCGACCGGGACGCTCTCTCCCGTGACCATCGACTCGTCCACTGCGGCGCTCCCGGAGATTATTGTGCCGTCTGCGGGGATCGCCTCGCCCGGCCTCACGACGACCTCGTCCCCGGGGGCGAGATCTTCTACCGGGACTTTCCTCTCCTCGCCGTCCTTGATCACCGAGGCGTACTTCGGCTTCCCTCTCCATCAGCTTCCTTATGGAGAGGGAAGCCCTCGACTTTGCGGCATCCTCGAGGTACCTCCCGAGTAGCACGAAGGTTATCAGCATCGCAGCCGCGTCGTAGTAGAGGTCCCCCGCCGCGAAGAATGTGTTGTATACGCTGTACAGGTAGGCTGCAGAAGCCCCCAGCGCCACGAGCACATTCATGTCGGGCGCCCCCCTCCTCAACGACTTGTAGGACCCGGTGTAGAACGGGCTACCGCCGACGACCAGGACCGCAGTCCCCAGCAGGAAGAGGACGATTGCGCGGTAAGGCAGTTCCATCAAGAACATGCTGATGACGAAGACTGGGACGGTCGCGACGAGGCTGAAGAGGAACCTTGGCCTGAAGCTGCTCCCCTTGTTTGCAATGCCCCCCTCCCTTACCATGGGGGTGTAGCCGAGTTCCTTGATCGCGTCCCTGAGCTCTGATGCGGTCACCACGGAAGGGAGGTATTCCACGATGACCAGCTTCGTCGCGAGGTTAGCGTTTGCCGCCACAACGCCGTCCTTTTCCAGCAGCCCCTCCTCCAGCGCCTTTATGCACGATGCGCACCTCATGTCTTCGACATAGAACGCGATCCTCTCGGCGACGGGCTTGTATCCCGCCTCCTCGATCGCCCCCTTGATTGAGCTTGCGTTCGCCAGCGACGGGTCATACTCGACTATCGCGGTCCCGGATCCGAAGCTGACCTCCGCCTTGTGCACCCCTTTCAGCGCAGCCAGCGACTTCTCGATGGTCAGCGCGCACGTCGCGCAGTGCATCCCTTCGATCCTGATCGACGCTTTCTTTCGCATGAGTGATCAATCGCAGTGTTTTTCTATTAAGCGTTGCATATCCATTCCGCCAGAGCCCAACGCTTAATTCCGACCGGAGAGGAATAGTGACCATGCCCCTCCCCCACTGGGTCATAAGGCTGATAATCCGCCTATTCCCGAACAGGTTCTCCATGGCGAGGCTGAGCAAGATCCCGGTCTTCGGGAAACTGATCGATCTTGCATTCTTCGACAAGGATCGGTTGATCTTCGTCCCGAAAGTCGTCGATCTCGACGCCAGCTTCGGGGAGCCGGAGAGCATGCCCCTCCCATATGCCTTGGCAGAGCACTTCGTGAATGTGGCGGATCACCACTGGATCATGAACTTCTGCATCTGCAGGGTCTCCAGCGGGTGCAAGGACTACCCCCGGGAGCTCGGGTGCCTCTTCCTGGGGGAAGCTTCACAGCTGATCGATCCGAGCCTCGGGCGCAGGGTGACGCGGGAGGAGGCGCTGGAGCACCTGCGGAAGTGCAGGGAAGCCGGGCTCGTCCACTTGGTCGGGAGGAACAAGCTCGACTCCCTCTGGCTCGGGGTGAAGCCGGCGGATCGGCTCCTCACGATCTGCAACTGCTGTTCGTGCTGCTGCCTTTGGAAGATCATTCCTGACCTATCTGTGAAGATCAGGAAGAAGATCGAGAAGATGCCCGGGGTGGAAGTGAGGGTCGACGGGGGGCGTTGCAGGGGGTGCGGGGCATGCGCTCGGTCGTGCTTCGTCAACGCGATATCCGTCGAGGGTGGCATTGCCGTCATCGGAAGCGAGTGCAGGGGGTGCGGGAGGTGCGCAGAGTTGTGCCCGAACGGCGCGATATCCGTGACGATCAAGGACAGCGACTACATAAGGGAAGCGATCTCGCAGATCTCCTCTGCCGTGGACCTCTGAAACCATTCACTTCTTGAGGTACTTCTCGGGTTCCTTGTCGAACATCTTCTTGCAGCCTGGCGCGCAGAAGTAATACGCCTTCCCCTTGTACTCGCTCCTGAATTTCGCAGTCTTCTCGTCCACTTCCATGCCGCAGACAGGATCTATCGCCATACAGACCGCTGAATAATATTCCGCTGCCCCTAGAAAAGCCTATCCCGCCTTCGGTCCGCTTCACACAAAAAAAGGCACCCTGGGGGTTACAGGAGGTAATCCGATCTGCAGGCGAGCGACCGTAACCCCGAGGAGTCCTATGGCGATCGGATCTCACATCTCCTT
>JAULTB010000056.1:0-6214 GCA_038801655.1 Candidatus Methanosuratincola thermotaenarum
CTATCTGGCATCGCAGATTCACTGTTTATAGCTAACTTCAGAGGGATATTAAAGCTGCTGGTGGTAGATTGGATCCAGCTGACATCCTGCGCGCAATGAAGGCTGCGCTTGGGGGCAAGGGAGAGACAGCCCTGGCTGCAGTGGAGGACAGACTCAGGGACCCGTTCGCGGTCCTGATAGCCACTGTCCTATCCCACAGAACTAGGGACGAGAGGACGTCTGAGGCGTCTATGAGACTTTTCGAAAGGTTCAGGACGCCGCAGGAACTCGCCGCCGCTGACGAGAGCGAGGTTGCGGGTCTAATACGCGGGGTCGGCTTCTATAGGAACAAGGCGCGAGCCATAATCAAGATTGCCAAGGAGATCACCGAAAAGCACGGTGGGGAAGTCCCGAGGGATCTCGAGGGTTTGCTTGAGCTCCCATCGGTCGGCAGGAAGACCGCAAACTGCGTCCTGGTCTACGGCTTCGGGTTGGGGGCAATACCTGTCGATACCCACGTCCACAGGATTGCGAACCGGCTTGGGCTGGTCGCAACGAGGACCCCCGAAGAAACGGAGCGCAAGCTGATGGAAATTTTCCCCAAGGGCACTTGGACTGAGGTCAATGACGTTTTCGTATTGTTCGGAAAGAAGATCTGCAAGCCAATCGGGCCTATGTGTTGGATCTGCCCGATGGCAGGGTTCTGCAAATATTACAAGGCTGGGTTGGGCGGGAGCGAGGGAACAAAGAGATGGAAAGGGAAGGGAAGGAGTTAAACAACCAAGAGCTGCCAAAAAGTGATGGAAAAGGGAGGGGTGGGTGGTGGTCACTCTTTTACCTCTATCGCCTGGGTGGGGCACTGCGCGACGCAGGCCATGCAGAGGATGCAGTCCTGCTCCCTGACAGGGACGGCCTTGTTGTCGTTGAGCTCGAACACGCTTACAGGGCAGATAGAGATGCAGATCGCATCGCCGTTGCACTTTTCCGGATCGACTTTTACGGACACCATTTCAATTAACCTCACATGATTTGAGGCATAAGAAGGATTGGCAAATAAGTTTTGCTATGCCTGATTAGAGGATCCGTGTTTTTCGACGATCTCCTCGAGCTTTCTGATCTCCTCTTCGCCAAGCTCCATGTTGTGCAGCTTGATCAGGGCAGACCTCTTCCTGAGCTCCAACCTCCCCCGGGGGAGGCACCAGTAAACATTCTTGCCTTCCTGTTCGGATTGCCCCACCTCGCCCCGCCTGATAAGCTCCTGTAGATCCACCCTTAGACCTTCGATGCCTCCCCTGTACCCTGTGGTCCTTAGTTTCAGGAGGAGCTCCTCCATCGTCAGCCCCCGCGAGGGGTTGTCAGGGAGGCTCTTTATGATGTGATTGAACCTGTGTCCAGTCCTTCCGGAAAAGCTCTGCGGGTCAGAGAATGGTGGAGGCATTGAAGAAAGCCTTCTTGCGACTCATAATATCCTTCTACCTGCGGTTGGTCCGGCCTTTACGTCGTAGATCTCGTCCACCCTCAAGAGGGCGATTGCCTTCACCGGGAAGTCTGCTCTTATCGCCTTGGTCTCTGCCTTGATCTTCTCGTAAAGTTCTCCGCCAGTCTGGATCTCGACCTTTCCCTTAAGCTGGTAGCCCTCGTTGGTGACTATCTTGCCTTCCTTTTCCTCTGATACCCAGAATGTCACGGCCGCATAAGGATTCTCCTCGAGGTTCTTCCTTGTCTTTAGGAAGTAGTTGTCCACAAGGCAGAGCGTCTCGTCGTCGACGAACCTGCCGACGCCTATGGGGACCGCGTTCGGTATGCCGCCTTTCGAGGCTGTCCCGACTACTGCCCGCCTGTACTTGAGCGCCTTGGAAAAGGCTTCGCGTATGTTCTCGGGCACTTTCATAGAATGGATCACCAGATCATCTTATCGGTGAGAAAATATTTTAATGTTCCCAATGGCGCATTTGGAGTTTTTGGAGCATATCCGCACACGATTGTTCCATTGGAGCAGGACCCATAAAGCAGTTTTTCAGAGGGTCGTGCCGAGAAACAGCGTTCATTCAGTTGGATCTGGTCATGGCAAAGTGGTACCGCCTGTAGAACCACCGCTTAACGGACTCGGTGACAAGGAAGTAGGCGCCCAGTATCAGAGCCAGGAAGACGTAGAAGCCTGCAGGGGGGATTGCGAACGAGAAGAGGGGACCGATTGGGGAAAAGGGAACGAGCAACCCCGCTGCGACGATGGCTAGGCTACCCGCTGCAAGCGTCCTGCTCGGTCGGCTCCTGAAGAACGGTACAACCCGCGTCCTAATCGCGAATACGATCATTGTCTGGGTGCAGAGGGAGACGGTGAACCAAGCAGTCTGGAACAGCGGCTCATCAGCATTGAAGACGTTCAGCATCACAAAGAAGGTTATGAAGTCGAAGAGGGAACTGATTGGCCCGAAAACGACCATGAACCTCTTTATGAACGAAATGTCCCAGCGCTTCGGCTTTTCGAGGTAGTCCCTGTCCACGTGATCAGTCGTTATCGTGAACTGCGAGAAGTCGTAGAGGAGGTTGTTAAGCAGTATCTGGGTGGGGCGCATGGGCAGGAAGGGCAGGAAGAGCGAGGCCCCCGCGACGCTGAACATGTTGCCGAAGTTAGAGCTGACGTTCATCATTATGTACTTCATTGTGTTCCCGAAGGTTCTCCTCCCCTCGATGACGCCCTCCTCGAGCACGGTGAGGCTCTTCCTGAGGAGGATTATGTCTGCTGCCTCCTTCGCCACGTCGACCGCATTGTCGACCGAGATCCCGACGTCCGCAGTCCGCATGGAGGGGGCGTCGTTTATGCCGTCGCCGAGGAAGCCGACAACGTGGCCGTTTTGCCTCAGCGCGGCTATGATCCTGTCCTTCTGGGCAGGCGTGAGCCTGGCGAAGACGTTCGCCTCCTCCACTACCCTGGAGAGGGCGTCGTCGTGCATCTGGGCGATCTCGCTCCCCAGTACAAGCCCCTTTATCTCAAAATCAAGGTCGTCGCAGACCTTCTTGGTCACGAGCTCGTTGTCTCCGGTCAGGATCTTCAGCTCTATCCCGGCGCTCTTGAGGAGCTTCAGCGACTCGCGGGCACCCTCCTTCGGGGGATCCAGGAATGCAACCAGCCCCAAGAAGACCATGCGTACCTCGTCGCCAATCGAATAGGACGGCTTGCGCTCCTTCAGCTTGCTGTACGCAACCGCGAGCACCCTGAATCCTTCGGCGCTGAGCCTCCTGTACTGGGCCTCAACCCTCGCTGCCAGTTCCGGTGTCATGTCTACGGTCCTGTCTTCGTACTCGCAGTACGAGCAGACCTCAAGGATTGACTCTGGAGCCCCCTTGGTCACCAGCAGGCGCTGATCCTCATAGTCCACGACCACGGAAACCCTGCGCCTCACGAAGTCAAAGGGGACCTCGTCAACTTTGCTGTAGTGGATTATCTCCAGGTTCCTGTATGCAAGGATCGCCTCGTCAAGGGGGCTTTTGAGCCCGGTCTGGAAATAGCTGTTAAGGTACGAGAAGAGCAGGACCCTCTCGTCCTCACTGTCCTCGAGGTTGACGTGCAGCACCAGCTTGATCTTATTCTCCGTGAGCGTCCCGGTCTTGTCGGTGCATAGCACATCCATCGTCCCGAAGTTCTGGATGGACGAGAGGCGCTTCACAATGACCCCCTTCTTCGACATCGCGAGAGCGCCGTTCGAGAGGTTGATCGAGAGTATCATCGGGAGCAGCTCGGGCGTGAGACCGACGGCTAACGCGACTGAGAAGAGCAGCGACTCGAGTAGGTCGCGCTTGAAGAGCGCATTTACAAAGAATACGAAGAGCACGAGCACGAATGTGACCTGCATGATCATAAAGCCGAAGCCCTTCAGGCCCCTCTCGAAGTCGGTCTCGGGTGCCCTTCCGGCGAGCTTCCTTGCTATCTTCCCGAACTCGGTGTTGGCGCCCGTCCTGACCACGACGGCCTTGCCGGTTCCACTCACCACTGAGGTCCCCATGAAAAGCAGGTTCCGCCAATCCTCCATAGGGGCCCCGCTCGAGTGCACCTCCCCGGGCATCTTCTCGACTGGGATCGACTCGCCTGTCAGCGCAGACTGGTTGACGAAGAGGTCCTTGGCTGCGATTACCCTAGCGTCCGCGGGGACAATGTCACCAGCCGAGAGGTAGATCACGTCTCCAGGGACTATCTCGGCAAGGCTTACTTCCTGCTTCTTCGAGTCCCTTAGCACCGTGGCGGTCGTGCTTACCTTCTCCTTCAGCAGCTGGGCGGCCCTCTCGGCCTTCGCTTCCTGGAAGTAGTCCAGTATGACGCTGATCAAGACTATCGACAGTATAATGCCCGTGTTGATGAGTTCGCCGAGGATGCCAGAGAGAGTTGCGGCGAAAATCAGGATCACCAAAAGCGGGCTCTTAAAGTGGAGCAGGAAATCCGCAACCGAAGATCGCTTCTTCCTCCTTGCGATCTCGTTCCTTCCGCAGACCTGCAGCCTTGACTCGGCCTCTTCAGAAGTGAGCCCTGATACGGTCGTACGCAGTCTTGAAAAGACTTCTTCGAGAGGAAGGGAGGCAAGCTCCTCAGTCTTTATGGAGGGCGGCATGCATGTCAATTCTACCGTGTTCGCTTGCTTCGCCATCGGATGCTTCGCCCCCCAAAGCAGACCCTCCTACGTTGTTAATCGCTTGAACCCTCCTGCGTTTAAATGTTTCTCGCAAAATAAGTTGCTTTGCGGCACGTTCCACGACTTGGGGTCTGACTTGCGCCTCTCTCGCCAAAGCACCGAGCTTTTGCAGACCTCTCCGCAAAGAACTGGAAGAAAAGGGAGGAGTAGAGAAGGGGGCGTGATGGGCTCAGATCAGGCTCTTGGTTTCACAGCATAAACAGTTATGCTGTTGAGCTTTCCAGCGATCTCTCCAGGCAATCCCTCCAAGTATCCTGATTCGGCCAGAATTCTTGTGCATTCCAAACCTGATTCATTTATTAAACGAAGGTATTCGTTTTTCTCAAGCGCCCCAGCGACGCAGGCAGCCCAGGCTTCAGGGTTGCTCTTTACATGCTCGGACAGACCCCCATTTGTGACGATGTCGGAAACCACCATCCTGCCCCCTGGCTTCAGGATCCGTTTGATCTCCCTGAACACGCGGGCTTTGTCCGTCGAGAGGTTGATCACGCAGTTGCTTATGACGACATCGACCGACGAATCCTCGAGGGGGACGGCCTCGATCTCCCCCTTCCTGAATTCAACATTATTGAACCCATGTTTTACTGCAGCCCTCCTAGCCCGATCCAGCATCTCATCGGTCATATCAATGCCTATGACCCGCCCGTACGGGCCTGCTTTTTGCGCTGCCAAGAAAACGTCCATTCCGCCGCCGGACCCTAGATCCAGCACCGCCTCGCCTGGCTTAATATCCGCGTAGGAGACGGGGTTGCCGCACCCAAGACCCATCCTTGATTCAAGGGGTGCCTTTGCCAGATCGCCTTCAGAGTACCCGCCAATATGCGCGCCCGTATTGCCGCCTCCGCAGCTGCATGAAGGGCAGCAGGATCCCCCGGATGTGGCTATCCTGGCGTACCTCTTCTTGACAAAATCCTTAACATTTTTTCGCATTTCAGCCACCAGTATTGGTCATAAAATATCCCAGGAAACTATTAAATATATTGGGCGTACAATATAATTTTATGAGCGTGTGCTGTCCTGGGATGCCATTCTGCTGCGACATGAGGGGTATGCTCTCATTCCAGATACTATGGCTGCTGTCGAAGCACCCGATGAACGGTCAGGAGATCTGCAGGGAGATCGCACGAAGAAAAGGGAGGGGCCCGACGCCAGGCACAATATACCCGGCGCTCAAGGAGCTGCGGAAGAGGGGGCTCGTCAGAATGGAAAGGGCCGGGAGGGAGACAAGGTACTCACTCTCCGAGCGCGGCAGGGAAGGGCTCGACAAGGCGTGCAGGTACTTCGTCGGTGCCTTTGGCGAGATATTGGCTGAATACTGGAAGGTTATAGAGAAGGACGTCAGAATGCCGGAAGGAAAAAGCGCCCCTGAGAATAATTAGCCCTTACTATGATCAACACTTCTTGCATTGGAGCCTACTCTTTCCTGTGCCGCCAAAAAACTGTCTCGGCTCAGGCTGTATTTGCAGATTCTTTTTTGGTGCGGGGAGTGGGATTCGAACCCACGAAGGCCTTCGCCACAGGGTCCTAAGCCCTGCGCCTTTAACCTGACT
>JAULTB010000057.1:0-6137 GCA_038801655.1 Candidatus Methanosuratincola thermotaenarum
GCGTAGACCATGAAGAACGGGAACTCGTTCCCGGTGTCGCTCTTCCTGTTCGAGATCTTCACCTTCACTTCCATTATGGGCAGGAGCACAATTATGAACGGGGAGAGCACAAGGAGGAGCGCGAGCGGGTTCCTCAGGACGAGGAAGAGGATCACCCCGGAGGGCATCAGGGCTGCGAGCGTCAGGAGGAAGAGGGCGCTGTAGAACTTGGAATACACGGTGGGGTTGAGGAACATCAGAGCCTTGGGGATCTCGTCCTTGACAGAGTTCTCGAGCACCCTTGCGATGTACTGGATGAGCGGCTGGTCCCCCATCGACGAGGAGAGGCGGCTTAGGTAGCGCTTCCCTTCGCCCTTCTTCTGGCCCTCCATCTCCTTCTCCTTCAACTCGTCGAATTGCTTCAAGGCAAAGGGCTCCCTAGTCCCGAGGTAGAGCCGCCCCCTGAGGGCTATGATCATCGTCAGCGCAACCGTGACCACCAGAACGCCTATTGTCGGGAAGGTGAACATGACGCCCACGTCAAGCAGGAGCTCGGCTGCGAGGGTGCCGAACGCAACTGCGACGGATATCAGCGCGAGCACTAGGGGGGTGTTCTTCCTCAGGTCTTTAGGCATTGACTGGAATCACTTCCTTGAGACGTAGTACTTCTTTATCTCCTCTGCGACCTGCCCGTACTCGAGGATGTTCCTTGACACGAGGTCCTCGATGAATTTGGTCCTCCTCGCGAGCTCGTTGACCATCTGCCTCTTCGTGAGGCCTATCATCGTTGCTATCTTCTCGAGCTTCTGGCTGGACTTCACCACGGCTGACGGCTCGAGGGGATAGTGCTTGTCGTCCTCGACATGCCACTCGAAGATCTTGTTGCTGGCGACCTCGTTAGGACCCTTCACGCCCGTGATCTCGTCGAGCTCGATGACGCGCCTGATGGGCTTCTTGCCCGGGAGCCTGAGCATCCTGGAGATTGCGACGCAGCTGATGAGGGGAAGGAACGAGGGGGATGCGTTTATGGGCGGGGTGGTGAGCCTCATCACCATCGACTCGATCGAGTCTCCGTGGAAGGTGCACCCGCCGCCGTGCCCGGTGGCAAGGGCCTGGATGAAGACGTACGCCTCCTCGCCCCTGATCTCCCCGACGATTATGAACTGGGCCCTCTCCCTGAGGGAGAGCTTCACCAGGTCGTAGAGCCTTATCTCGGTCTTTGACTCTGCGATCGAGTAGGTGTGCCTCGCGACGAGCGGCTTCCAGCCCATGTGGGGCAGCCTGAGCTCGGGCGTGTCCTCTATGGTGACTATCTTCCAGTGCGGCGGCAGGAGCGAGGCCAGGGCGTTGAGCAGGGTGGTCTTCCCGCTTGCCATCTCCCCGACTATGAACGTGGACCCCCGGTTCTCCAAAAGCATCCACCAGTAGGCAGCCATCAGGGGCGAAATGCTCCCGAACTTGACCAGGTGGCAGAGCGTGAGGGGGTCGGTCCTGAACTTCCTTATGGTGAGGCTCGACCCGAACGGCGTCACCTCGTTGGCGAATGTGAGCGCGCACCTGTGCCGCTCTGGCAGCGACCCCTCGGAGATGGGGAAGGCTGTCGAGATGTGCCGCTTCGCCTTGTGCGCGAAGAGCATGATGCTCGATTCGAGGGACTGCTCGTCGTTGAAGGCTATGTTGGAAGTGAGCCAGTCCAGGTATGAATAGTCCCTGTGGAAGACCCAGACCGGCTTGCTCGATCCTGCGAGGGAGATGTCTTCGATCTTTCCGTCCTTGATCAGCACGTCGAAGACCCCGTAGCCGAGCACGTCCCTGATTACGTAGTACTTTATCTTCTCGAGCTGCTCGGGCGGGATCTCGAGCTTCATCTCCTCAACCGCGTGCCTCAGCCTCTCCTCGAGTATCCTGATGGGCTCCTTCTCCTCTGTCGGCGGGAGCGTGTAGTAGATCGCGTTCATGAGGAGGTTGTAGACGTACATGTCATCCTCGCCCATGGGGGGTTCGGTGACCCAGTAGTAGCCGTCGCCCAGGACCTGGTATATCCCGACCTTTGCCCCGCCCACCGGATACTCCTCAAGCAGCTCGGCGCCCTCCGGGAGAGGCTGGACGTTGTCACCTGCCTTGTGCAGCGTGAACTCCCTTGTCAAGTACTTCTTCTCTGCTTTCGAGTTCAGTTTCTGAATATTACTTTACCCCCTTCAACAACTATGACAAACGCATTACCCCTAGATGTGATTATCATGATGGTCGCGTTGGAATTTGCGGTATCGATATCAATTAAAGTGTAATTGTACTCGGTCATCCCAGGGTTAAGCACGATGGGGATCGAGGCGATGGGGTTGATCACAAGCGAGTTGCTCGTCTTGTTGTGAACGACGATCTGCGTGATCTTTATCGAAGAGCTGCAGGTATTGGTGATGTTCAGCCTGAGCTGGTTGCCTGCGGCGTACTCGAAATACAGCGACTCAGAGGAGCGCTCCCTTTCGAGGTTGCTCAAGTAGTCTGCACTCCTTACATAAGAAGAGTATTCGGCTGCCACTATGGCTATTATTGAGGTGAGCGCCACGATTGCCAAGATGAAGAGTATGGCTCCTATGACGTTAGTTATTCCCTTCTTGTCCTTTTGGAGAGATCGCCTAGACGTACCGATCACACCCTGAACTCCGCAGAGATCACATTGTTCCTCTCGGTGATCAGCGATATGACGTGGACGGATTCGGACTTGAGGCTGACGTTTACCCTGATCACTGAGACCTGCCCGACCGGGATGACCTGGGGCGAGAATGAAGTGACGTTGGTGTCTATCACCACCCGCTCTATAGTCGCGTTCCTTGCGCCGTAATTCGAGACGACCACATAGAGGGCAGTATTCTCGCCCGACCCGTTCTGGAAGGCGTAGATGATAGAAAGCCGCTCGTAGTTCTGCTCGCTTCCGGTCCTGAATATGCCGGAGAGCAACCCAGTCTGCCCCGAGTAGTAGAGGTTGAAGCCCTGGATGTAAATCGCCATCGCGACAAGAGTGATGGTAAGGAGTGCAAGCGTAGCAACTACCTCAGAGACGCCCCGCCTGCCCCTGGTCATGCCCATCACCTAAGGTTGGTGTAAAGCGCGAGCATCAGCGAGAGAGAACCGGTTTCGTACTCGCTCAGGAGGTCGCTCGGCCCGCCCCAGTGCACGTAGTACCCTGATCCGATGATGAAGCTCCTCGCAGCGGTCTGGCTGTCGCCATCGCGCTTCTGGTAGAAAACGAACTTGGTTTGGGGCAGTTCGGACGGTGGCAGGACAATCGGGTATCCGAACCGCATCTCGTCTGGCAGAGTCCTGAAATTGGTGACCGTGAGGAAGTAGTTCAGGCTGTTACCGTCCGTCTCAGTGAGGACGCAGTCAACCAGCTCCATAGGGGCATTGCTAGAGGAGATCGTGACGTGGTCAGAGTTGAAGAACCACTTTATCCCACTGTCGTCGGGCTTGAGGCTGACCTTGTTGGCACCGTCAGAAAGGAGCGAGAAGGGCTCTCCGCCCACATGGACCCAAGTCCAGCTGTAGTTGCCCACGATGTAACTCAGGTTCCTGAGAAACTGTTGGGGGCTGTCCACCCCCTGCGGAGGCACCGGGGTCCCGTCGCCATATGGGTTGATTACTATAATACCGTCTATAGGGTTTGCAAGTATCGACTGCCACCTGGACATCGTGGTGACCTTCTCGTATGGTATCCCGAGCCTTATTGCGGTATCCTCAGCCCCTGCGATTATTGCGGAGGAATTGGTCACGCCCTTGTCGCCAACAAACGCGGAAAAGCCTTCTATGGCAAGTATGATGAGCTTATTCCTTGAGAACTCGACGCCCTTGCACTCGACCACCCCCGAAGTCCCAATGTCGCTTCCTCCAGAGGCCTTTATTGCGTAGCTATTGCCCACGAAGAATTTGCTTCCCATTAGCCCCGAGGAGCCGATTGTCGTCTCGCCCTTGGGAGGAACGCGCACGTTGTCCACGCTTATCGCAGGGAGGCCGTTCTCCCCAATCACGCTGACGGACAGGGCGAGCTCGCGGTCTGTGTTGCTGCGGATTGTGACCTCGAATGAGGCGTACCCGTAGTGCTTCATCAGCAGGGGGTCCTGGATGATCAAGTCCTCAGGGGCAGGGTTATAGACGACTCTGTTCAACTCGACCGCGAAGATCCCCGTCGTGAGAAAGGCGATGCCCATCAGCACTGCCACTGCAAGTATCGGGATTACCCCCTTATTCCTTCTCCTGCTCACCTGCCCATGCAAAAGACCCTCACCTCCGCCATCCTGCCGTAATTCGCATCATTCAGATCTATCCTGTACTCGTTCCCTATGCTGAATGCGCTGCCAAGCGTCTGGCTCTCCAGCACGAACGAAGCTGACCCTTGAGGGGCTACGGTCTGCGCCGATCCTGCAGAGTACGGGTTCAAAGCAGAGTCGTAGAGCGTGCAGCTGAGGGTCAGCGGGCAGCTGCCGGTGTTCTTTAAATTGACTATGAGGAGGAGGTAATTGTCCTGCTTCAGGAGAACCGCCTTAGTGACGGCGACCGAAGGGACAGGAGAGGAGAGACGCGAAGAAATCAGGGGGGATATTGCGGCAACTGCCACAACAGTGATAGTGCACAAGAAGATTGTGGCGATAATAGGGGACACTCCCCTCTTCGAACGTTTTGAACCCCCATTCAAGGAGGAGAGCAGCCTATAGGATCGGCTGCCAGTCATACTTTCCCATACCCCATATATACCGTTATATAATTTGCAGTGAAAACTTATATTCTTTTTTGTCTATTGAACAGAAAAACAGAAAAACAAAAAAACATATAGCCTAACGCCTGAGGGTCAGAACGCTGGGGAGCACGGAACGCCCTGCTCTCTGCAGCATCTCTCGATCTTGCGGTATAGCATGCCAAAGTCAAAAAGCGAGATTTCCCTCACGCGCTCCTCCGGGATTGCTCCCTTAAGCCTGAGCCTGACGAGAGGCTTCAGGTTTATCCTGTCATAGAGCACTTTGCTGTGCGTCCTTGCCGCCGCTCCGACGATCGCGCGTATCTCCTCTTCAGCGTTGTTGAATCCAGGGATTATCGGGCCATAGAAGATCCACGTCCTGATGCCTGCTTTGCTGAGCTCTTCGAGCGCAAGCAGGCGCGAGGACGGGTCAGGGGCGCCTGGCTCAAACTTTTCCCTGAATTCGTTTCTGTGCGAGGTGATCGTGAAGCCCACCTCGGCGTCCATGCCCCTCAGTATGTCCAAGTCGCGCAGCACCAGGGGGGACTTTGTCTGGATCGACACAGGGAACCCGGCTTCTCTGAAGATCCCGAGTGCGCCCCTGACGATCTTCAGGTCTGCCTCCACCGGCTGGTAAGGGTCGGTTGAAGTGCTGATGCCAACGACCCCCGGCTCCAGCCTCTCGATTTCGGAGCTGAGTTTCTCAAGGGCGCCTTCTTTCACCTCGACCCTGGCTGGCCACCCCGGGAACCTGCCCCTGAACAGGTCCGGGACGTAGCAGTAAAGGCAGCCGTGCCCGCACCCGACGTAAGGGTTGAAGGTGTATTCGAGCCCCGGGAGCCTGCTCTTGGATAGCACACTTTTGCACTTTGCATGGGCATAAACTGCCATCAAAGCCCACCTCCCATGGGGTACTCGTCGATCCTCCGCTGCAGAATCGAGTCCCTGAGAATGGCGCTTTTTGAAACCCATTTTGCGATTGGGACACGCAGCAGCCCGCCCAAGTGGCGCAGCGCAGAGGGGAGGTCGTCGAACTCATTGTGCGGCTTCCTGAACATTGCGCGGACGTTCTCCCTGACAAACCAAACGCCCAGCGGGAGCGGGAACTCGGGCATGATCTCCCTCACCACGAGCGCGGTGGCCTGCCTCCGGATCGACCTCAGGTGCTCAGCCACCCCCAGCCTGCAGGAGAAGTAGCATCCGCCTATCCCGGGGTACGTCTTCCTGCCGCCGTACCCCTCGTAGTCGCCCTCTACTGCCGCAGAGGCCCCTCCCTGGTTCCAGAAGGTCCCCGGGAACCATGCCTCCATCCACTCGAATGACCAGGCCCTTGGAAACAGGATGGCGGCGAATGTGTTGTGCTGGTGCTTCCAGAAGTAGACCTGGTACTTGTCGATCGTCTCATACCCCTTCACCTCGTCGATCAGCC
>JAULTB010000058.1:0-5776 GCA_038801655.1 Candidatus Methanosuratincola thermotaenarum
TAGTAGCTCAGCCCGGCAGAGCGACGGTTTTGTAAACCGTTGGTCGGGGGTTCAAACCCCCCCTAGGGCTCCATCTCCTTAGGAAAATGGAATAATCCATTATAAAAAAGGGCTTGTGCCCAACGGATCAGCGATGGTGACTTTCAGATGTCCACGGCTGCTGCTTCTTCCAGATTGCGATTATCTTGTCGACAGCGATATGCGTGTAGACGCCCTTTTCGGTCTCTAGCGTGAGAACCCCGTCGGCGCACGCAACGACCTTCCCAGAGAATTTGTCGCTCCATCCGCAGTAGACATCGACCTCCATATTGAGAAGGTGCCCGACTATGAAAGCCTCCAAATGGTTCACCCTGATATAATTCACTTTGCGCACAAATATATCTTTCAACGTCCCAATGGTTCAGGTTTTGAGTTATAAAAAATATTGGAAACGTATTGCCCTGTATGAGCCCCTCCCCACGGTGTGGCAGTATTTGGATGGCGGGGCGGCTCTGGCTTCGGCATGATTTTCGGCTTGGGGCTGGGCGCACGGCCCCCTAGTCCTACCTCCAAGCCCATTCTTCTTTTCGCTTAAAGCACATGCGCAAAGGGGAACATGCATCGTGTGCCCACAATGCTCTGCTAAGAAGCCTGAAACGAACGGTTTCTGCTTGGAATTCAGTAAACCGATTGAAACGAGATGGGGATATTGAGGTAAATGCAGATCAGCTTTGAGGAAGACCAGATTCCTCTCAAAATGTATTTTTTGTACCTGTCCTCGAGGGGCTGAGTACAGGCTTATTGGCTATTGAATCCGGATAGTACAACCGAACTCGCCTGGAAATGGCGGGGACTTGCGCCTCTTCCAGCGCCTCGCAAGCGAACGTTTAGATCCGTGAAGCCTATTCAACGAATATGGCAGCTGCGACCACGCACGTCCAGAGCCCTTCCTTGTGGCCCTCGGCGGACTGCACGACGTGGGTAGTCCTTATGATGAGACCGCTGGCCTTGTAGAGCTGCTCCCTCTCCTCCCATGCCTGGTTCGGGTCGAAAGGTATCCCCAAGGTGGTCGCGAGCATCGTGGCTGCAAGATCCTCCGCGTACTCCCCCGCCTTCTCTCCCTTCATCCCGTAGTCGTGGTGCTCGGCGAGGTAGCCGTAGCTGTTTCGGTCATGCGGGACGGCGAGCCCAATCGCGGCGGAGATCAGCCTGTTCGGCTCGTTCGTCTCATTCCTGGCCATGACGCAGTAGATTATCTGGCCAGGGGAGAGGCGCCTGAGGCCCTCCTCCTTCGAGATTATCTGGCAGTTGGGGGGGAATATGCTCGACACGTTCACGAGGTTGAACTTCTCTATGCCGGCGTCGCGGAGCGCGAGCTCGAAGGCAGCCAACCGCTCCTTGTGTATCCCAACTCCCTTGACGAAGAACACCTTTGTAGGAATCATAGATGATTACAAAGGTCTTTAAATGTGCAATTGCTTTAAACCTTGCGGCAATTATCTGGCGATTAGAATTGCAGAAGAATAGGCATTGCCAGGATACATAACGCAGAGCAAGCCGAGCCGCTGCGAGTCGCAGATCTGATTAATGGGACGCTCCATGAAAAACAAGCTGATGACAAAACCAGACAGCTATAAATTAAATGATAAAAAAAAAGAATTATTGCTGCTATGGATCGGCTGCTAACGCGGCATCTGCTTGCACTAGGCCTGATCCGGTTGCATTATCTCCCCAAGTTCTGAGGTAGAATCCGGGGGCATATCCGCCATTTTCGTCATACAGATCATATACCCAGGCAGAGCCAGACGGTATTCCCAATGCGGTGGCTTTCAGTATGTTCTCAACTTTAGATTGGGTCAACATCGGGTTCTTCTGGAGCATAAGTGCGACGATGCCTGCCACGTGAGGGGTTGCCATGCTAGTGCCGCCGAGGTAGTAGAAGTTGCCAGGGTTGATGCTCCTGAACAGGGCCGGGTAGCCGTTGCTCCACCAAGGCAGGTGGCTGTACCCAGGGTATCCGGGATACGGCCCCCTAACCCAGCTGCCCGGGGCGACTACATCGAGATATTGACCATCGAGCTGTCTGCTGCTGAAGTCTGAGATGTAGACCACGCTAGGGTCGTCCTCTGCAACATCGCCGTAAGGATAGAGACTACTCTGGAGCCACCATAGCCTGAAGTAAGATGTATTAGAAGGGTCACGCCATTCCAGCGTCCATCCGCAGGACCCGACTGAAATGACCTGGTCATATGCTCCGGGGTAGCTCATGCCTTCTTCACCCTCGTTTCCTGCAGCCGCGACCACAATCACCCCTTTCTCTATTGCGCGATTTATAGCGCTCTCTATAATTGGCGAAGGCTCCGGGCCGCCGAGGCTCATCGTGATTATCATTGGGCGGTAACCTGCGATGGACAAATTGGTCGCATAGTCGATCCCAGCAGCCACTGCCCGATCAGTCCCGAAGACCACGTCTCCGTAGTCCTCTCCGCCGCTGTGGGCGTACGGGATGTGGTAGTCGGAGAGCACCTTCACCGGGATTATTGTCACTTCGGGCGCGATGCCCTTGATGAAGATAGGTGGAAGCGGGTAACCGGCGGCAGCGTCGAAGGGCGAATAGTAGTTGTAGCCCAGTATGGTGCTAACCACATGGGTGCCGTGGGTGCTCCCTGTCGAACCGATGTATGTAGTCTCGATTATCTTCCCAGTCTCGATCAACTCCCCGGTTTTCTGATCCCAAGTCAGGACCTCCTTGAAGCCCTTCCCTAGGCTCGTCGCGATCCTATCCTTGGGGAAGTAATCCTTCCAGTTGGGGGCGAGGCCTGTGTCAAGCACTGCCACATAGACGCCCTTACCGGTGTATTGCGGATCCACTTTTTCCAGGTTTACCATGTCGTAGTCCCAGGTCGAATAGGCTTGGAGTTGCACTTTAGGCGCAGCAATCACAGGGGACGCAACCACCAGAAGCGCTAGAGTCAAGACCAAAAACAGTTTTGCTCGCAAACAGATTCACCTATCTATATTTAGCCGCAGGGTATTTTAAGTGTAATTGTTCAACAGTCTGTTGTCGAGGTCAGAAACTGTAGACCTGAGTTTTGTGGCGCGTGAAAACCCCACCGCATCGCGCATACCTTCTGGATTATTAAACATTCTTTATCAAATGTAAACTCAAAATATAAATACGGTTTACAAAAATCGCTGTTTTAGCCGTGCAATGCCGAGAGTGACCAAATATGAAAAGAAGGATGCCGCGCGCGAAGCAGCTCTCATTGGCGGCCTTATTCGCGGCGCTGACTGCAGTAGGCGCACTAATATCCATACCATTCTACCCTGTCCCCCTCAGCCTGCAGACGCTCTTCCTTTACCTTTGCGTTCTGATCCTGAAGGAGAGGGCCCCGCTCAGCCAAGGCATATACCTGGCGATGGGGGCAGCCGGGCTCCCGGTATTTGCGAGGGGGATGGCTGGGTATTCAGTGCTGATCGGACCTACGGGAGGATTCCTCTTCGGCTTCCTGCTGGCTTCTCTGTTTTCCGGATTGATGCTGGGCAGAACTGGGGGCAGGAAGTTCGCCGATGTTGCGGCGGTTGGCATATGCATGGCGATAGTCTTCCTGCTGGGTTGGGTCTGGCTCGCGGGGTGGATGGGCTGGAATTTCTCGGCTGCGCTATGGGCGGGCGTTATACCCTTCCTTCCTGGCGACTTCCTCAAGGCGGGTGTTGCACTGACTATGGCCAAAAAAATTAGGCTCTGAAGCAAGACCCAAAAGGGTAAAATCTAATTCAGTAGTTGCCGTGGTTGAGCTTCTTCCTCAGCCAGATCTTCGAGAGCTCGTCGAAGTTGGGGAAGACCTGCTTCAGAACAGGAAGATAAGACTTTATCTCCTCCTCGGTCATGTACTGGAACTGGTACTCGCCCACGTAAGGCGAGGGGGCACCCTCCCTCTTGATGAACTCGATGTGCATGAAGTGGTCCCCAGCCCTTATGGTGATGGGCCTCCGGTCGTTGCTCAAGTTCACTATCTCGAGGGCAAGCCTCCCCACGAAGCCGCTGTGGACCTTCGCGGCGTTTAGGAAGGAGAGCCCCATCCTGCCGTACCTGCTCTTGGCAGTCAGGTAGGCCACGCAGTCAGGAGGTGTGAACACGATCTCCTTCGATATGACATTCTGGTGCTCCAAGTACTGGAGGGTCGTGTCCTCCCCGACGGTGAGTATGTACCCGTCTCCGTCAAGCTGGGACTCGACAAACGGATCGAGGATCCGGTACTTCTTGTTCATCTCTATGAGGCGATCTCTGCCTAGCACGCACATAAGAATCACTCTTACCTCTTGGGTATGCGGTGTTTTTAACTCTAACGGCACAAACGAGTGCCCTTCCACATCACCCCCACTCCCACCCTCACCCCCGACCTGCTCGCCTACAGGGTTCTCGAAGGATATCCTTTTTTGCCCCCTATGGGATAGAGGATTCGTCTCGCGCCATTTGCGCCAACGGAGTGTGGTCAATTTTGTTCGATGAGGAGGACATGGATAAGCTGCTGCTTGCCGGTAAGATAGCAAGGACGGTCAGGCAGTCGGTCCCGCGGATGGTGGTCCAAGGGGCTAGCGTGCTAGGGATATGCGAATGGGTCGAGTCAGAAATAACCAGGATGGGCGGGAAACCAGCTTTCCCGTGCAACGTCAGCATAAACGAGGTGGGGGCCCACTACACGTCCCCTCCAACAGACGCGACAGTCGTCCCGGATGGGGCGCTGGTCAAGGTCGATCTCGGCGTGCACATAGACGGCTTCATAGCGGACACCGCGGTGACCGTCTCGGTCGGATCAGAGTTCGAGGACATGGTAAGGGCTGTCGAGCTTGCGCTGGAGAGGGGGGTGCAGGCGGTGAGGGTCGGCGGGAAGATAGGGGAGGTCGGCATTATTGTCGAGAAGACGATAAGGTCGATGGGCTACAAGCCGATAAGGAACCTCACTGGGCACCAGATCGAGCAGTATACGATACACAGCGGTCTGAGCATACCGAACGTTTCCGGCGCCGAGACACCGGGCAAGTTTCAGCCTTGGTCGGTCTATGCGATAGAGCCGTTCGCCACGCTCCCGAGAGCGATAGGCGAGGTGATTGAAAGGGAGCCTGGGAACATCCTCCACCTTATGAAGCTCAAGCGCCCTAAGTCTGAGCCGCTGAGGGGGGCATACGACGAGATCTACAGGAGGTTCAGGACGCTGCCTTTCGCGAGGAGGTGGGTCGCCAGCGTCGGAGAAGGCGTTAGGGGGCTGCTTGCTGAGAAGGCACTCTACGAGTACCCGGTGCTGGTCGAGGCCTCCGGGATGCCGATAGCCCAGGCTGAGCACACGGTGATTACCACGGACAAGGAATCGATCGTGACCACTTAGCTTGGAACGGGAAAGAAGGAGGGGGCTGTAGAAAAAACAGTGGCTTTACTGGCTGTCGGTCAGCGGGAGATCCGTCCCGGCGCCAGGTAGCTTGTCCTTGAGCCGGCTCTCCGCGACCGCGGCAGCCTCCTTCAGTATCTTATCAGCGTCCTCGCTGACAGGCCCGGTTATCAGCGACTCGCCGGTTATGTTCGAGAAAGATACCAGCGTGTCGTTCATTATACCGGAGAGCTCATTCAAGGCGGTCTCTGATGAGGGGAGAAATTCGCCTAGCGTGCCCTTGACGCTCTTCACGACCTGCCCGACAGGCACTAGCGCTGCCACCATGTCGCCAAAGTCCTTGGCCATCTCGATGCGCGTGTATGCCCTCTCTAGGGCGTACTTCCCGTACTGGGTCTTCTGCTCGATCT
>JAULTB010000007.1:0-30781 GCA_038801655.1 Candidatus Methanosuratincola thermotaenarum
AGGACACCTGAAAAAGGCCTAAAGTCGCCCTCACACGGCGGAGGTCTCCGGTTCGAGTCCGGACGGGCCCACCATTATATCAAAGCGTTTCCTAGTCTTTATGCACACTCGGAATTGTGACATTGCCACTGTGATCAATGACGACAAGAGATTTTTTACGCCTGTGTTGCAAAGCCCTAGTTGGAGCAATCCTAATATGGTACTTATGTACTAATGTACTTATGGGCGAAATACTGAAGGTAGAGGTTGACAAGGCTCTGGCCCGGCGGTTCAAGAAGCGTGCGATGCAGTCCCATGGATACAAAAAAGGGGCGGTCAAGAAAGCTCTTGTTGATCTTGTGGAACGCTTCGCCCTGCCTGCCCGTGCAGACTGGGGGGAGCTCAGAGGATCACTGAAATGCATGAGCGAGACGTCTGTTTCTCTTCAGCACCGCGCTCTGAGGGATGCTGATTGATCCTCATCGACACAAACATCTTTTTGGAGCTCCTGATGGACCAACCTAATGCCGAGGATTGCGAGCGCCTGCTTTCCGCAGTTGCAGAGGGCAAAGTTGAAGCCCTCGTCACGCGCTATTCGCTTCATGCAATCGAATCACTGCTTAGGGATCCGGACGTTCTCGCCTCTTTCCTGAGAAACATAGAAAACTCGGCTGGTCTTTTTGTCTACGAGACGGACACCTCTGAAGAGCTGGTCATTTCGATACTTATGAAGGAGATCCACCGCGACTTCGACGACTCGCTACAGTACTATGTGTCAAAAAAAGTAGGCGCCAAGGCCATTGTGAGCTTTGATCGGCATTTTGACGGCTTGGATATCCGACGGGTAGACCCTGAGGCAGCGTTGCACCTCTTCGAATCAAAAAAGAAGGCTTAATACTTCACGACTTGCATCGTTTGAGGTCTCTGGTTCGAGTTTACTGACTACCCTTATATCAAACACAATTCCGAAGGGTCTGCTTCTTGAGCTTCCTATTGACGCCAAAGATCGGGACGAGGTCATGTTTTGCTTTTTCTTGCCTTGACTGAAAAAGAAGGGATTCTTATTCTTCGAGCGGCCAGAAAATTTGCGTCACAAGCTTTTCCGGATCCCTATCCTTTTCAGGATCGGTCAGGTAGACTTCCCACATCTTGTCCGCTGGTCTGAGTTTCCTTTCGGTCATCCAATCCATCATTCTCTTGTAAGTCACGCCCATTCTGCCGTATGGGTCCACATGGAACCCCGTGACGACTTTTCCGCCGGGGAGGAAGACGGACTCTATTTTTCCCCTCGCCCTCTAAGACTGTTGCGGTCGGGAACCCGATTACCATCACTGTCTTGTGGTCGTTCCACGAGTGGTAAAGTGAAAAAGGCGGACCGGTAACTTGCACCCCTTGCTCTTCAAAAATGCTGTCAGCTCACCGAAAAGCTCTACCCACTTGTTCCCGATCTCTTGGGTCGTAACATCCATGCTGATTGCAATGGCAGGCTTTTCCTCCAACTCGACTATCTTGAACTCAGGCTCCAATCTGAATCACCGTAATATGTATCTCAGACATACTATTAAATCAGGATAAGCTTCAGCACCTGGCAGGCTGTCCCAGCAATTGAAACATTGCACATGCAACTCACAAACAGCCAGCTTCCTGCCATTTTTGTTTTTCCATATGGGACCTAAACCCATTGAAGTGCGAACTTTTCCGAACATTCAGTAAAGATAACAAAGTCCAATACCCTGATTGGGATTAACTGTAGATCATTCATCGGTCCAAAGATAAAAAAATGGATAGGCGTGTTACCCCCTCAACGCCGAGAACCGATCACTTGCCCCGTCCCAGTTCACCAAATTCCAGAAGGCATCGATGAACTTGGCCCTTGCATTCCTGTAGTCGATGTAGTAAGCGTGCTCCCAGACATCCAGATCCATGATTATGGGAAAATCAGGGAAGATGTTCACGTTGTGCTTCTCTATCTGCATTACCATCGCCCTGTCCAGCTCATTGCAGTATGTCAATGCTGCCCATCCGGACCCTTCAACACTCAGTGCAGCCTGGCTGAAGACCTTCTTAAACCTCTCAAGGCTCCCAAAGTCCTTGATTATCAGATCAGCAAGGTATCCAGAAGGTTTATCTCCTCCTTTGCCTGGAGGAGCAAGGCTTTCCCAGAAGATTGAGTGCAGCGTGTGTCCGCCCAAGTTGAACGAGAGTTCCTTGGAAAGGCTCCTCACATCCACGTCTGCCCCTCCCTGCGCTGCATCATCCAGCTTCTTCAATATAGCATTCGCGTTGTCAACGTAAGCCCGGTGGTGCTTGGAGTGGTGTATCCTGAGCTGCTCTTCCGAAATGTGCGGTGCAAGGGCAACGTAGCTGTACCCCAAAGGGGGAAGTGAGTAGAATTTCTTTTCCAATTTCATGCCCCCAAATCTCTATTGAGAGACTACTCTGCGGGATATATAATCATTGCCTGAGCATTCACCTGGCTTTCAAAGCACATCGGGGATGTGTTTCGTCTACTAAATGCAAGCATGCCCGTCGTAGTAAACTAATCTTAATGCCTTCGATGTATCCGTCCATTATTAGCATAAAAATTCCGATTTTGGGATATTCGTAGCAAATTATTTGCTTTTGCATTTATAGTTATTAGTAAATTCAGTAAATAAGCATATGCGGGGATACTAATTGATAATAGGTTTAATTAATATTATAATAAAATATAATTAATCAACAAATACCAAAATAAAATATTTTCTTTATTAAAATAATTTAAATTATTACTAAATATTTAAAAAATTATGAATTAATTATTATTTCTCGATTAAATTGCATTTCACGTCGTTGATATATTTAATAAATTTTATTATAAATAATACTATAATATAATAAAAAGGTATATATGTTAAACATATATGATATTTTTACTTTTGTTAAAAAAAATTAATAATACTTATTGATTATAGCTTTTTTAAAATATTGAAAATAGAACTTTTAAATAAGTTGGTTGCTGCTGTATTCCTAGGGAATTAAGAGGAAGTTTTGAAAATGGAAAAATCTCGCAAAAATATACCTGTCTTTAGTATTGATGGCAATTCTTGCTATCGGCGTAATTGGCATGGCTTTTGTTAGCGCAAAAGTCAGCGTCGATTTTCAACAGTACGCGAACGATCCTGCGAATACTGATGCAAAGACTTGGATAAACAGCATCCTGCAGAAAGGCAATTCCATATATTATGAGAACACGCTATCCGCAGAGGATTTTGTTTACCGACATTGACGCTGTGACTGGAAATAACCACACAATGTACATTGAGCATCAGGCCATGAAGGGATACATTCATGCCTATGACTTCTTGGGCTCTTGGCAGCAGGCCACCCTAGTGGCAACCGACCCCCCCATAGGATTCGGGTTGAATTCGTCAACCGGATGGGATCTCTGGGCTGACCAGGATAAGGGCTTTGTTAAGGGGAGCGACTCCGCCCTCTATACCTCCCTAGTGAGTGGAGGGAACAGCTATAGCGTCACCGCCCGAGAGGCATGGTCAAGGCCGCAGAAAAGAACGGCACAGTGGAGGGAACAGCTATAGCGTCACCGCCCAGACAACTTGGGGACAATTAGCATCGACCCAGACGGTCATTCCATTTCTGATAAAATATCTGCTTGGGAATCCGTCTACGGGAATCGCTACATTATGATCTATGGTGATTCTGCCATTACTAATGCCGGATTGACCTTCCTTGGATACACGACAAGCGGTGGTGACGCCTATGCCAGATACCAACTCTGGTGAGTTTCCGCATCGAAAAATGTAGTGATACAGTTCGCTGGACATCTGGCGGTCACCGGCACGCGATCACCTCTAGCTTAGACGGAGGGACACACTGGGCTGACAACTATGATGCTGATGCCATATTCCGTATTACCGTGACTGGCTGATCTGCTTCATTATTCTACGCTTTTTAATTTCTAAGTATGCCACGTGCCGAATCTGCAATCTAGGCCGCCCGGAAAAGACGCCCACCGCCTCTGCACAAACCTCTTCATGCATTTTCCTCAGGTGAGCCCGATCCTTCCGACGACCCTTAGCTTCGCACCATCAAGCTGCATCAGCACTCCTCGGGAGCCAGGGATAAATGCCGCCTCCTTTCCCAAGGATATTTTGAGTCTGGGGTTGCGACAGCCGTTTCCCCGCTCGCCAACCTCCTCGATCTTCCCTGGAACGAACTGCATCCAATGCCCGATGTGAACTGCAGTTCCTGCCTCGAGCGGCTCCATCCAGTACTTGTGGATCTCTGCCTCTGTAACCAACTCCTTTCTAGTTGTGACGGATGCGTTGTTGGTCAGCAATGCTCCACGGTCCAAGTCTTCGGGCTGGACCCCCTTGAGCGCCAGTCCCACCCTGTCTCCCTCCACCGCTGACTCGAAGTCGTCGTCGTGCTTCTGTATAGACCTGACTTGTGCTTGTTTCTCCCCTGGGAACACCCTCAGAGCGTCGTGCCTTCTGATAGTCCCTTCCACAACCGTCCCCAGCACCACCGTCCCCGTCCCCTTGATGTTGAAGGCGTGATCCACCGCCACGCATCCCCCCTCCTTCCCTTCCTCGGGGTCGCAGGCTCTCTGCGAGGCTAAAATGACCATTTTCTCCCTTAGGCCGTTCACGTCGCCCTCGAAGAACTCGTATCTTTCCAGGAGCGTCCCCTTGACCAGCTGAGCCACCTTCTCCTTCATCACGCCCGACAGGACGAAGTATCCCTTGTCCACCCCTGCAGAATGCAGCATCAGCGCAGTCTCTCCAAATGCCGCGTCTACCTTCTCCACCACCAGTATAGCCATCTTAGCGATCGAGACGGCATAGAAGAGCGGGGCGAGCCTCTCCGGGTACTTCGTTGGCTCGATGAAAGTCACCGTGTCCTCACCCCTCTTCAGGTTGTAGAAGGTGATGTCGCTCGAAGTCCCCTTCTTGCCCAGCTCTGCAGCGAATCCCTGCTTTCCCAAAACAGCTACGTTCAAGTTTCCCATAGCGATCGACCGTACCTTACCTTTTCTACAATCCCCTCTCGACGCCTTCGACTATGATGCCCACGATCCTGTCGTACGAGATCCCCATGATGTGGGCGCCCGCAAGCCTCGCGCTCTTCTTCAGCTCCGATATCATCTCGGCGAAGTACTCCTCGTTTACCCTGTCGACCTTTCCCTCCCTCGAGGCCTGGTCAGGGCTCTCCTCTGCGCCCTTCAGCTTTTCAAAATACTCCTCCGGTATCCTTATCCCTGGCACGCTCTTCGCGACCTGCTCCGCGATCCTGAACGACCTGCACGGGAGGGTCCCTATCAGGACTGGGATGCCGAAGCCCGCCACCTCGTCCAGGAACCTCTCTGCAACCTCGATGTCGAATACCGCCTGGGTCTGTATGAACTCCGCCCCGAGTTGAGCCTTCCTCTCGAGCTTCGCGACCTCGACCTCGAGCGGATCTGCGTTTGGGTTCCCTGTCACGCCCACGTGCATTCTCACCTCCCCGTCTATCCTGTTACCCGCGAGGTCCGTGCCGTCGTCAACCATCCTCCTGACCAGATCCACCATCTGGGCCGAGTCGAGGTCGTACACCGGCATCGCCGAGGGGTTGTCGCCCAACGAGGGGTGGTCCCCGCTCATGACCAGCACGTTCCTTATCCCCAGGGTGTATGCCCCCAGTAAGTCTGACGTGAGCGCGAGGCGGTTCCTGTCCCTGGCAGTCATCTGGCATATTGCCTCAACACCTGCCCTCTCTTGGATCGCTACCGATGCGGCGAGGCTGCTCATGCTAGCCCTGGCTCTCGGGTTGTCCGTGACATTGCATGCCACCACGTGCTTGCCTAGCGCCCTCGCGGAATCGATCAGCCTCTCGACATTGGTCGTCTTACCGGGCGAGACCTCTCCCGTGTATACGAACTTGCCCGCACGGATCTCCGAGATGAGCCTGCTGTAAGCTTCCTTCATGAGCCCCACCTGGCTACCTTCCGGTGATCTCCTGGGGCTTCCTCGACCTGTCGGCAGGAGGCCTGTACTTCTTGAAGACCTCGAGCCTCCCCTGCCCCTTCAGTGAATTGTAAGCCAGCACCCATGCGCAGTCCCTCTGGTGCCCCCCGACCTCGCACTTCCCCTGAACCTGCCCTCCGCAGGGACCATTGAGGAGCCCCTTGGCGCACCTCGAGTACGGGCAGATCCCGCCTGTCTCGAGGATTATGCAGTCGGTGCATGCCCTGCACCTCTCGTAGAACCTGCCGATCCTCTCTATCTTGCCAATGAATAACGTGTCCAGCCCTGGGACGATTACCTTCCCAGTGAGGTCGGCCGTCGACTGCGCACCTGCCCCGCAGCATAGGGTCACTATGGCCTCCGCCGAGTCGAGCTCAGCCCTCTTCGGCGCTAGGTCCCTCCTTAGGATCCTCATGTCGCAGGGGCTCTCGACGACGGCGTAGCCGGTGCACTTCTCGCCGATCCTCTCCGCGAGCTCCTTCACCTGCGCCTCACCCCCTGTCTGGCAAACCGTGGAGCACGTGCCGCACCCCACAATGAAGACCCTATTGTATGGCTTGAGGCTCTCATTGATCGTCTCGAAGGGTTTCTTCTTGGTGATAATCATCTTGCCCTGCCACGCAGAGTCATTACGCCCTTCACAAATATCAATATATCGCGGCACTGAGGCAGTGTGGAGCTGGATCAGGTTTTTATTTATAGCCTCCCATTATTCGTGGGGAGCACCTATGATCAGGGAACATGTTTTCACAGAGATGGTGACCTACGAGTGCGTAATGTGGAGGAAGTCCTACGCCTCGGGAACCTTCAAGGTGCTTGTCGACGAGACCGAGTGGGACGAACCCCACCTGAACGGGAAAGGCAGGATCGTCCAGATTTTGGAGGCTGAACGCCCGAGGCTGAACGATGACTACACCGACCTCCACGGGGGAATCGACTCGCTGACCAAGAGCTCTAACCTCGAGGAGGTGAAGAAGCTCTTTGAGGGCAAGGAGGGGAGCTTCATGCATTACGAGAAGTCGATCCCGCCGACGCACCGGTTCACCCTAAAAGAGCAATTCCCCCTAGAGATAAAGCCTGTGGGACTCCCATTTTGAGGAAGCCAGCGGTAGCGGTTGCTGCAGGCGGATCATCGAGCCGCCTCGGAACTCCGAAGCCCTTCCTGCGACTGGGGGGCGCCACGCTCCTAGAATACGCTCTGCAGTATGCCTTCGGGATTGGCGACGAGGTCTACCTGCTCGCCAGGGACCCTGCCGGATTCCCCCCTTCCATTTTCAGCGATGGGCGATCCCCCAGATTGGTTCTGGACGACGACCATGGAGGATTCCCTGACCGGATTGTTGGGTCCCTGAGGAAAATACAAGGTGATCTCATTTTCCTAATGGGCTGCGACATGCCCTTCCTCGACCCGAGACTCCCCTCCGTGCTGCTTTCTAAGATCGGGGACCACGGGGCGGCAGTCCCTGCGTGGCAGAACGGATATTTGGAGCCGCTGGCAGCACTCTACCGCGCATCGGCCCTCCCATCCAGGCACGGGATCCCATGCGTGAGGAAACTTTGCCTGATGATGGACCCTGTCTTTGTGAGGATGGAGGATGCTGGCATACCTTCTTGGACTTTCCTTAACATAAACACGAAGGAAGACCTTTTGCAGGCTGAACTGATCCTCAGGTCCTCTCTATCTCCACGAAGTTCGTGTGGAAAGTCGAGCACCCCCCGATGTCCGAAGTCGCGCTGCTCGTTGTGAAGTTCACGTTCTTGCCACCCTCCAGCAGCTTCGGCCAGGCTATCCCGTGCGTGACTGCAACACCCTTCTTGACCCTTGCGGATATCCTCGCAACCATTATGCAGTCGCCCCTCATGTTGAAGACCCTGACTTTCTCCCCGTCCGAGATCCCCCTGCTGGAAGCGTCCTCTTGGCTGATCTCCAAGGTCTGCGCGTCGCCGCCGAATATGGCCTCAATGTTGTGGTACTGGGACTTCGAGAGGTCCCTGTGGAACGGCGAGAGTAGCCTGATCGGGTATTCCCCCTTGATCTCAGTGAAGCCAGGCACCCCGGGGAACCCGTGCATCTCGGCGAGACTCGAGCTCAGCTCAATCTTTCCGGACGGCGTGCTGAACTTCAAGTCAGAGAATGCGACGTGAGGCTCGCTCGGGGTCCTCAGCTTGACGTATCCCTTCTCCCTGAGCTCCTCAAGCGTGATGCCTTTCATGTACCCAGTCCCTGTGGCTAGCAGCCTGCGTGCCACGCTCTCCGGGCTTTCGCAGATATCGTTGTACCCCATTCTCTCCGAGATGGCGTTGAAGAGATCGCAGTTCGACTTGGACTCGCCTAACGGATCAATCGCCCTGTCATTGATAGCGACGTAAAGCCCGCCATATGTGAAGTGAATGTCGAAACACTCGAGGAAGCTTGTGGCTGGGAGGACCAGATCCGCATAATCGGCCGTGTCGGTGACGAAGAGGTCGTGAACAACCGTGAAGAGGTCCTCCCGGGAGAGCCCTTCCCTCACCCTGCTCTGGTCAGGGCACACCGCAGCCGGGTTGGAATTGTAGACGAATAGGAAGCTCACCGGCGGCCTCATTCCCCTGTCCAGAAGAGCCTCGCCGAGTTTAACCATATTTACAGTCCTCCTCCGCGTAGGCTTGCCAGTGACAATGGTGATGTCTGCAGTGAAGTAAGTCGAGTTGGAGTGGAAGAACCCCCCTCCCCTCTTCCCTATGTTGCCCGTGACTGCGGGTATGAGCGAGATCGCCCTGACCATCTCACCGCCGTTTAGGTTCCTCTGGATTCCGAGCCCGATCAGGAATGCGGCTGGCTTGGTCGTGCAGCACTCTTCAGCGAACTCAATGAACTCTCTTTCCCCTATCCCGCAGACCCTTCTGACCCTGTCGGCTGTGAAATCCGAGGCCCTTTCCACTAGCCGATCGAATCCGACCGTGTGCTCACTCACGAAATCCGAGTCGTGGAGGTTATTTCTAACTGCGTAATTTATCACCCCCAGCGCTAGCGCAGAGTCAGTCCCCGGATTCAGCTGGATTTGCCCGTCAGCCCTCCTGGCAGTCTCTGTCTTCACGGGATCTACCACTATAACCCTCGCGCCGGACCTCGCAACGATCGAGTAAATGTGCTGGGCGGTCCAGGCGGGGTTCATGCCCCATATCACGACGAGCCTGGAGTTTGCCAGATCCTCTGGATCCATTCCTGCTGCTGTGCCGTAGTGGTACTTTAGCGCCTCTTTACCGGCGGAGGAGCATATGGTGTACTCGAGGTCGGATGCGCCTATCCGGTTGAATAGCCTCTGTGGGAAATACCTGCTTAAGATTCCCATGTGGCCAGCATAGCTGTACGGGAGGATCGCCTCTGGACCGTGCTCCGCCATTGCCTTCTCCATTTCCTTTACAATGAGGCTTAGTGTGTTGTCCCAGCTCACCCTCTCAAACTTGCCCTCGCCCTTCCTTCCCACCCTCCTCAGAGGATACTTCAGCCTCTCCGGTGACAAAGCGTAATCTAGCACCCTCTGCCCCTTCTTGCAGAGGAAGCCTCTGGTGAGCCCGTGGTCGTGCCTCGCGCCCACAGAAACTACTTGACCCCTGGATATTCGCGTGCGCATCACGCAAGTGTCGTAGCAGTCTCGAGGGCAGGTGCTGAAAACTTCTTTGACAGCGTCCATATTATTCGCAAATAAATGCCAACTCAAGACAAAAATAGGTTTCGTCATGGTCCTCGATTGCCACGGGATCCTTTTTATCGCACAAGCAACGGCAGAAGCGTAAGGGAGCCCAGCAATCCAACTATTGCGGCCATGATGATTGCTGCCAGCACTGCCACCCCGAATGCCTGGAGCCATCCTGTCCTAAAGACCGATTTGTAGACCCATAGGAGCGCAAGGAACGCCAATATCGATCCAAGGAGCGCAGCGGCAGTTCCTAAGGCTACCCCAAACGCAATCAGCACGGTCCATGAAACAAGCGAATAAACGAAAGCACCAAGAAGTGTAGCCGCCATCGCCCCCCATATTGATGCCCTTCCTCCGGTAAGGGCTTTGGCTGCGAGGTAAACCGGGATGGATGCCGCTGCCCACATAACAAACAGAATTGCTAGAGCTATGAACAGGGCGAAAAATCCCATGAACATAACTGCATTCCGCAAGAAGCCTCTAAAAAAATTATCGCAGTGGGATCGCCGGCTGCCGGAGAGCACATCCTTTGTGCTAAAAGAGTCCATTGGCACCCGTTCATTATGCAAGCGCTGAAATACTGAAAGTATCTTACCATATACCATAGTGTGGTGTCCCTATGTCGTATATCGACAGTCTTTACCAGTACCTCAAGCCGAAGTCGCACATACTCGCCCTCAAGTTCTTGAAAGCGAAGTCAGAGCTTGATTCCTTGCCCAAGAGCTTCAGGAGGCCCAGAAAGCGGCTCACAATCTGCCAAATCCTGAACACCGCCCGCTTGTACGGTTGGTCTTGGGCAGTGTCTCCTGAAGACGCGGACTGCGTGCTCGGATCAGTGTCCCTCGGGCTTTCAGAGGAGACTCAAGATGTAAAGAATGGTGAGATATTCGTCAAGCTTGGCTACGTTTCGGACAGGGACTTCGCAAAGAAATTTTCGGAATCAATTCCTAAAATAAGGGAGAGGATGGCAGGATTCATTGTAGGACCTCTGGAGTCCGTCGAAGTTGAGCCTGACCTGGTACTTATCTACGGAAACGCAGCCCAGATGCTGAGAGCCATAAACGGCGCGGTTTATGCAACGCGCGAGCGCCTCAAATTCGGAACAGTTGGGGATGTAGGTGTATGCGGTGACGGGATAGCCGAGGCGTACAACACCCAAAAACCGCAGATTGTCATCGCCTGCTACGGCGAGAGGAGGTTTGGGCACACCGCTGACGATGAGATGTCGATGGTGATCCCATTCAGGTACGTCAAGATGATGGCGGAGGGCCTGGAAAAAACGCAACGAGCGGGGATCAGGTATCCCATACCCATCGGAGGGACAATAGCCGAGCTCGGAATGCCCGAAGTTCTCAGGATGCCCCCTAGGAGTATGCAGCCCTGACCATCGCCCTCAGGTTCTTTGTGGGGGTCCTTGGTGCTATCCCGCAGCTGGGTGCAAGTATGTCTATGCCGGCATTGATTGCCTTCTTTGCTTCGGCATAGACTTCATCCTCGCTTCCGTTTAGGAGGACACCTGCGGACGGCACATTCCCGATCAGTGCGACCTTCCTCTCGCCTATCGCCTTCTTCGCTGCACCGAGATCGACTTTCTCCTCTACGCTCAGGCCTGCAAAGCCGCAGTCTGCCATCTGCCCGATTATTGGCAGAGCGTTGCCGCATATGTGGAGTATGGATCTTGGGTGGATCTCCGCGATCGCCTTGAGCGGTCTCTTGGAGAATTTCTCGAACATCCTAGGGCTAAGCACTGATGGCGACGCGGTGGGGTCGGCAGGCGCGATTATGTCCGCCCCCTCCCGTACAACCGCTTTTGCATATTCTATGCACGCCTTTTCCGCCAACTTTATGTAATTGAAAGCCTCCTCAGGCTTCTTTATCATCATCAGGCAGAGCCTCTCGACCCCTACCATCTGGCCCGCGAGGGTCGTCGGTCCTTCAAACCCAACTATGAGTGGCACTTTGTAACCTTGCCTCTTGATGTCTTTAATAGCTTCCAATATGACTGGCACCCTACCGCGTTCGATGAGAAACTCAAGTTTGGGATCTCTCCCCTGATCTAACAGCGTCTTCGCAATAGCTGGCTGCCTGTCTTCGCGACCCCTCTCCACTTCACAGCCCAGTGCCTCTGCGATGACCGTGAGGCAGAATGGTATGCGAATGCCCTCAAAGCCGACTATCGTGTGGGCTGCCGTGGCGAGCTTGACCATTTGCTCTGGAACATAGTTTGCATCAGGCCAGTAAGCGCTTGTGGCTTTCATCAGCTCAACTGTGCCTGTCTGTGTCGCCGAAAAAACGGGCGTTCTGTCCGCTCTATCTCCGTTCAAAACCCTGAAGACTCTCTCGTTTGCTTCCATAATTATTCACACTTAAAAAAAGGAGGATATTGTATTAGAACTCTTCGAATTTCAAGAACTTTTCCTTTTCTTCAGGAGTGTAGCCCCGTCTCCTGCGCCTCAACCACTCTTCAACGTAGATCAGTGTTACCGCCGCTGCAACGAGTGAAACGATTCCAGGGACTATTGCGCCTGCCTGGAAGTTCCACCATGCCCCGTAGAAAGCTGCCGGTAGCGAGATGAAGAATAGGGTTACGAATGTGGCTATGCGCCATACTGTTGGCTTTTTGTCGTGCAGTTTGCACCACTCGCCTACGATGATGAATGAGAACACTGCTAGCGCCGTTGACAATATTGGGAAGAGTGCCCAGATCTGGAGATAAGCTCCGCTGAGCGCAAGACCGACCATCAATACGCCAGTGATTATGGCTGCGAGCCACCTGGAGGCATTGACATACTTGGTAATTTTGCGCTTTGTAACGAGCTGTACGAATTCAAGACCGATTACACGCATGTTCCTGAAGCCCGAGTAATATGTGCTCATTATGAATACCATTGCAATCCACATTCCGAAGAGGATGAGGATGTTTGGATCTACACCTGGCGCGATTGTACCGACAATCTTAGCGAATCCCAACCCATAGGCCTTTGTCCATCCTGCCTTCAAAGCGGGCAGGTATTCTGATATTGGTAGCACAAGCATAGCAAGGAATGCTGTCCAGAGCCCTACGCTCTCAAGGACTTCCCCTCCGTATCCGATTATCCTGACCCATTTCTCGTCTGGGAAGCGTTTGCATGTGTATGCGCCGATCCAGAATACGTGCATCCCAGTCAGCGCGCCGCATGAGACCATCATCGCAATGCCAGGATAGAACCATCCGCTGGGAGTCAGTGTTTTATCGTAGAAGATCAATGCCGGGAAGTCGGTTATTGGGATATTCGAGACTAATGCACCAATGAATAGAATCGCAACACCGACCGCCATGTAGAGGAACAACATGAAATTCGAAGGCTCAGAGTAGAGCCAGTTAGGTAGGCATGCCGCGAGAACGCCGACTATCACAAGGAAGATGTACCAGTATTCCATCGGCATGGTTACCGGGTACATCATCCCGACCCAGAGTGCACCCAGGAAAATAACAAACTGGATCAAACCGACAAACCAGATAGGCCAACCCTTCCTGTACAGAAGGAAGCCTGAAGGGGGGCCTATTACGGCTAGCAGCATTATAGGTATGAATAAGGACGGATTTGCTGTTGCACCAGAGACTACGAGCCTGGCGAAGGCTGCGCAGAAGCTCAGTATTGCGATGTAGCCGATAAGCGAGAAGAGCAGCCCTGACAGCGGTGTGATCCACCTGTAGGAGACTTCACTTGCGGTCTGACCACGCTGACGCATCATGACAAATCCTGATGCGTAATCGTGGACAGATCCAAGGAATATGTTCACTGGCAAGACATAGAGCAGCCCAGAAGCCCACCCCCACTGCGCGATCGCCACTCCGCCCGACAGCGGGGCTCCACCCGCAGTCGCGGCCCAGTGGTCGCCGAACAGCGAGTATGGGTTTGCAGGGTAGAAGTCAAAGTCGTCCCTGAATGCACATGCGGGCGTCTTGCGGTTTGGATCAGGTGTGAAGTATGCTTTCTCTAGGCGCTTTGAAACGAAGAATATACCGAAGAGCCATACCGCGAGTGCTATGAGAACAAGATAGGCTGTCGTAATTTCCATTCAAGATTCCCCTTTTATTTTTCTTGAAAAAGATTTTTTTTATCAGGCTGTATTTAAGCATTTAGAGATGGCATAAAAGGTACACTAGAGAATTTTTGTCCAAGTAAATTTTTATTACATAAGACTTTTTTGTACACTTTAGATTACAATGTAAGCAATTTTGCCACAAACACCAAGATCCATGCGGTCACTATCAAGGCGGATATGTGATCGGAAAACCTCTCGAGCCTGAGGCTCTCAAGCAGGCCTTCAAAGATCTTGCCGCCATCCATCAAGGGGGCCGGTATGGAATTAATGACCATGAACCAAAAAGACACCGCCGCAAAAGGCACAAGTTCAGGTACCATCGTCAGACCTGCTGCCAGTGCCAGAAGAAATACCAGAAGGTTAGCGCCAACGCCACAAGAGAAGAATGGAAACTTGATTTTTTCATAATCTTCCTTGGGGATGTCTGCCTTGACGTAGCCCCCGAACACTCCAGTCAAAGAGATGCCGAATGCTTCAGCTTTAATTCCGTGATTGGCAAGTGTTATTATATGTGAGAGCTCATGGATTGCAATGGATAATATTAGTCCTCCAATTAATGTAAAAAACCCATATAGATTATCGATCTCGGGGACGAGAATTGATGGCAGAGATCCTCGAGCAAAGAAAACAGTTAAAAAAGTTAGGGTCAGGGGTACAGAAACGGCTCCGAGGGATGTCGCTATAATCTCATATGCACGAAATGCCTTTCTCCCATTCGCAAGCCTGAACACTGCATCAATAAGGGGGCGGCTCAGGTTGCATGAAGCCCTGCTTTGTCCCCTCATGCCTGTTTCTTGAACTCCTCGTAGGCTTGGAGCCCTTCTTTTGTAAGGGTGAGCTTCGAGCTCAGCAGACCTTTCTTCTCCTTCAGATATCCCATAGCCACGAGATCCTTGACCGCGAGCCTGAACATATCTGCCCAGCCTTTTGTGCCGGCAACACCGCCTTTGGTCCCGCTATCTTTTCTCTTTGTCATCTCCTTCGATATGTAGCCAAGTATCTCTCCGCTGCTGAGCTCTGTGCTTTCAAGCTTGCTCCGGTCTGTGACTTTCTGCAGTATGGCCTCGATTGTCAACTCCTGCATGACCGTGAATTTTTTCTTTTCCATAAATAAAACCCGAAGTATTATATATCCGGCGAATATTAAAATTTTTTCAATTCGACGGAGTTGGTAAATATCAATTACCTTTCAATTTTTAAAGCAGCCATATTCCTTTCATTTCCATCAGCCCTGATATCACATTATCTGATGGCGATAATCCTTTGGTACAAAAGCCTTGACCTTCTGATCGCCGCCACCTCCCTCTCTGCTTATTTCCTCGGCTTCCTGATAGGCATGGTTTACGTCCAAAGGTCCACCTCATCCCTGTCGAGGCTCGCTGGTATCTTTCTGTCCTCCAACGTCATTACGACCATTGCGCTTGCCGGTTTTGGATATGGATACCTCACAATATTTATTACAGGGCTTGTGGGGATGACCTCGGGCGGGCTGCTATCCCTGCCCCTCTCAAAACTGTTGTCGACATCAAGGGCATTGTTGCTTAGTGTATTCCCGCTGATTGGCGCTTTCTTATTGGTGAATTTAGGGGCGGACTCCCCTCTAGTGGCATCAGCCTTGATCTCCTTCATAGGGGCGGTGCTGACCTTCGCGTCTTTGAAAATCGTGGTGCCGAAGCCGGTCCTCCTCGCCAAGGCAAGCCTGCGGCTACCGAAGGAATTCGGAGCCTTGGCTCTTGTCACCTCTATCGGCTGCTCGCTGGGGACCCTTCTCACCCCGATTGTAGCTTTGGTTGAGTATTCGATCGACCCTCTCTGGATAGGCGCACTCATCACTGCATCATTGCTCCTTACCAACCTGATAGGGAGAGTGCTTGCCTCGCAGAAGTCTCTTCAAAGAAGTATGGTCGCAACCATCGGATTTTCGCTGCTTCTAGTCCTAATCGTGTTGGGGATCTCACCGTCTCAGTACTTTTTCATGGTTTTGTGGTTGGTCGCACTGATCGACGCGAGTGCATACAACACTTTCGTAGCTGCTGCGGTCAACACGATCAAAAAATGCGAAGCTCAATCCTTCAATCTCTTCTCTTCTGCGGTAACTCCTCTGGGACCCCTTTTGGGAATGCTAATCTGGGCAGTGGGATCATACCAGTCTATGTTCTTCCTAGCAGCGCTCTTCATCTTAATAAGCGTCTTGATACTACGTCTTTTATTGAAGGGTGAACAGACCAATGCGGGGCCTTGATGCCCTCTTAGATCCCAAGACATACGCTATAATCTCCCTGGCTTATCACAAAGCCCTCCAGCGCTTGCCGCTCACAATATGCATGACGACCAGCGTGGCAGTTCTTACCTACTCGTTGATTTTCAACGAAACTCTTCTTGACGGAGAGGCGCTCTATATAGTTCTTTTCGTGGTTGGCGTGCTTACGCTGACGACCTCCTTTGCCTTGGAGTACGATTCGAGGGAAGAACTCGAGGCGCTCATTTACCAGGGAGTGTCTCCATCAGATATCTTCAGGCTCGGCATTCTTAGGATGTTCACATTCGCTCTGATCGGTTACTCTATTGGGCTGTTGGTCGCCATTCTGATGCCTGCTTCACAACTCCAAAACGTAAAAATATTCTACTCTCTCTTGGTCAGCTTAGCTTTTGGGATATTCCCTCCTTCCTATTCCGCTATAAAGTCGCTAAGGATCAGCCTATTGGGCAGAAGCGCCTTCAGACCGCTTTCTGATCTTGAGGTCCCCTCGTTGGTTTACCCGTCCGAAGCTGATGATTTGAGGTCGTTCCTTGACGAGATCCTGAAGGATCGCTCGGAACTTGTGGTTGTAGAGAATTCAGTCCTAAGGAATGACTACACTGAACTGCTTGTCAGATGCAGGTACTTGGGCACATGTGGCGGAGAGTCGAGCATCTTTCTTGTAAGTGCGGGGATAAATTTAGAGAAGGCATTCCGGGATGACGAGACGCTGCCTATGGTGAAGGCGAGGTTGAGGTTAAGAGAAGGAAAATGCCCACTGCTAAGCTGTTCTGAGGTGAAGAAAGGACGCGACATCGAGAACACTTTCCTCGCTAAAAACCTCGGTGCTCTGATCAGACAAAGCATAATCGAATATAAGGTCTACAAGGGATCCCAGAGGGCGGAGAAGCTATAATTATTGCCTGCGCTAATATTCGAGCTATGATTCAAACTTCGATCCTTCCTTTGTTTATGTAGATCCTGAGGTCCGCTTCCCGTATTATCGTGTCCTCCAGCGTCGTGACAATGTAAAGGGATCCTGTCTCCTTCTGCTTTGCCTTCACCAGCTCTGCTATTTTCCTTGAATTTTCGGGATCAAGGTGGGCAGTCGGCTCATCCAAGATCACGATCGGAGGAGAGCCTATTATGGTCTGTGCAAGGCTTGCCCTCTCGTATTCCCCGCCACTTACCTCGTCAGGTTTGTGCATGATCCTTTCACCAAGACCCACATCTTGGAGTAGCTCCATCGCAGCCTCAAGAGCACACTTCCTAGGGACATAGTTGAACAGAAGCGGTAGGGCAACATTCTCCAGGATTGTCAACTGCGGTATAAGCTTGGGATCTTGGGGCTTGAAACCGAATTTCTTTCTCCTGAACCATGCTAGCTCGTATGCCCCAAGGCGGGTTATGTCCACTCCTTCCACGTAAATCGATCCCTTCGATGGTAGTTCAAGTCCAGAAATCGATCTTATCAGCGTGCTCTTTCCCGCACCTGATGGTCCGGAAATGATCACGATACCGCTGTCAGGCAAATGCAGTGTGACTTCATCCAGAGCCGTTATCTCGCTCTTGCCCACTCTGTACTTCTTTGAGACCTTTTCTAAGTATACCTCGGGAATAAGTGCACCCCAAAAAAAGTTTAGCGTGCGGTAAGGCTTTTGACAATGCCCACCGCCGATGAGGCATCCTTGCCCCACATGTCTGCCCCTATGGACTTCGCGTACTCCATGGTTGTTGGAGCGCCACCGATCATCACCTTGACCTTGTCCCTATAATTTGAAGCAACGAGCTGATCCACGACTTTCTTCATGCCAGGCATTGTTGTGGTCATGAGGGCGGACATTCCAATCACCTCGGCGTTGTTCTCCCTTGCGGTCTTGACGAACTCCCCGATTGGAACATCCTTCCCGAGATCTATCACTTTGTAGCCAGCAGCGTCCAGCATGATCTTCACAAGGTTCTTACCGATGTCATGGATATCCCCCTCAACAACTCCAAGCACTACTGCGATCGGCTTTGCCGTCTTGTCTATCTTTATGTGCGGCTTCAGAATCTCAACGGCTACATTCATGGCACTTGCAGATAAAAGGACCTCCGGGACATAGTACTCCCCCTTCTCGTAGAGCTCACTCACCTTGTTCATCCCTACTGCTAGCCCTTCCATTATAGCTTCGTAAGCATCGATATTCCTCTTCACGACTTCCTCTGCCAACTGCCTTGCGCCTTCTTCGTCTCCATCAACAACGGATTTGGCTAGTTTTTCGAACAATTCTCTTTTTTCTGACATTCTTGACACCCCTATTGATAGACTCCATAGTTCTTAACTGAATTCACCATCGCTGCAATGTTCTCTCCCGGAACAGCTGCGGGTATTATGCAACCCGAGGCGAGAACAAATCCCCCTCCTTCCATCGCCTTCTCAAGAGCAACCTTGCACTCTTGTTCAACGTCCTGCGGCGTCTTCTGGAGGAGTGTTACGCCAGGGCTAATATTTCCCATGATGCAAACTCTCTTTCCGATGAGGGCTTTGGCCCTTGCAAGATCCACCTTCTCGTCCACGCTTATTGCATCGGCGCCAGTATTCGCCATGGTTTCCAGCCGGTCGTTCACATTCCCGCAAATGTGCAGGAAGACCTTGGTTCCCATGCGCTTGAATGCCCTTATCTGCCTACGCAGGAATGGATATACAAACTCCTCGAAAGCTTTCTTCGAGATCATATCCCCTGAGGATGTCGGATCCGATACCCAGATCAGGTCCGCGCCAGCCTCAACCACCGCCTCGCCATAGACTATGCAGCTCTCTGTGGCTATGTCCAACAGTTCCTTGAGGGCGTCTGGATTCTTCTTCATGTCAAGCAGTGCCCTCTCAGTCCCCCTCATCATGCAAGTGTGCCTCCAACAGGCCTGGACATATCCCATAACAGGAATCGTGCCACCAACAGCCTCCTTTAGCCTCTCAGTGCCTTTCAAGATAAGCGGCAGCCGCCCGTCTCTCCTCGGATGAGGTATCCTGATTTTAGGAAGATCCTTTGCGTAGTCGTTCACCGCCGGGACGTCAACCGAGGGAGGTGAGTCGTCCGGGATTTTCAACACGCTGCCCATAGCCTCGGATTCGGCATGCACCGCCAGCAAATCAAGAACCATGTCGTACCCATATTTCCTTATCGAATACAACTGGGAATACACGTACTTCTCCGTGTTGTTCATCACCTCGGAGAACTTGTACCCTGCCTGTCTGACGCACCATTCTCGGACGAATGGAGTCACTGGGACTCTGTCGGGCTTTTTCAGCTCAAAGGCAGCCATCAGCCTCTCGTATGGTGTCATTTCTTCTTTCTTAGACATTTTTCTCGCCAGCTAATATTTGCATGTGATAATTTAAAAAGGTTATTGATCCTTATTTTTTGATTAGCTATATCAGTCAAATACACGCTACCTAGTGATTCAATTAAGTGAATTGGTTACAAAATATTACAAAGTACACAAAAGATGATTAGGATTACATAGTTAAAGTAAAATTGCCAAACTTTAAATAATGGTTGAGTCAACTTGATAGATATGATTGGTGGTCTGTCTTGGGAGCAACAGAAGAGACCCAACTAGCCGAGATTTTGAAGCAGAGTGTAATCAAGGGCGACGTGAAAGCGACCGAGCAAACAGTCAATAAACTCTTGGCGATGGGCACGGGAGCTAGAAAGATCTTTGAATTGCTTTCAGCTGGTGTGTTACATGTGGGCGAGCAGCTTTCAAACAAGGAGGCATTTCTACCTGAACTCGTTGTGACGATCGACGCTTTCAAAAAAGGATTGGCTTTGATCGAGCCGAAGCTCAAGTCCGAGCCTAAAGAAGGCAAGCCCTTAAGGATAATAATAGGAACCGTTGAGGGTGACATCCACAATATAGGCAAGAATCTCGTGAAGACGATGCTTGAAGTTTCTGGGCACGATGTATTCGATCTGGGCGTGGACATCCCTGCCGACGTCTTCGCTGCAAAGGCACAGGAGCACGATGCTGATATCGTGGGAATGTCTGCACTAGTTTCTCCTGGTCTCATGTCGCTCAGGAAAACAGTAGAGAAAGTGAGGCAGGTCAGAGGCGACCGGACACATTTCATAATAGGAGGTTACGCAACCAGCCCTGCACTGGCTGAGGAGCTGAAAATAATGTATGCAAAGGACGCAATAGATGCTGTAAACAAAATACATGAGTTCATAAATAAAGGAGGAGCCTGAAATGTCCGACTTTCCGAAGGAGGAAATGAGCACATTCGATCGGGTTTCCGCGACTTTCAGAGGCGAACCGACCGACAGGGTGTGCATAGGGTGGCTCGGCCGCAAGGAAACGGGTCTAGGTCTGCCGCAAGTGACAGTTGCTGATGTGGTGAGAGACAAGAGCGGGGTGCTGCTTCACAAAGGGATCAAGGCAATAACCGAAAGGTTCAAGCCAGACATGATCTCTGTCACTACCTACACAACCGTCGAGGCTGTGGCGATAGGCACTAAGGACAAATACTTCAAAGATCAGTTGCCGGCGCCTGTGGATTATGTAATAAAATCACCCGAGGATCTGGATAGGGTGCACATACCCGATCCGAGGGTTGATGGCGACCTTCCGTGCATCTACAACGCTCTCAGGAAAGTGGTTCGCGATTTCGGAAATCATTATCCTGTAGGCGCTGGGACGGTTGGGCCATTCTCGGTAGGCGCCAGGATAAGGGGCCTCTGGGACATCTCCTTCGACATCATGCGCCGGCCTTGGTTCGCCCACGATGTTGTAAAATTTGCGACAGAGGCATGCATAAATATAATCGAAGGCTGGCAGTCCGCTGGGGCTACTGGATTCGCTTCAGGGGCGGGCAGCGAGACGGTCCTCAGCCCCGAGCACTTCAGGCAGTTCTGCGTCCCGTATGAGCGGCAGTACCTGCAGGCAGCAAAAAAGATGGGATTCCTCAGCTATACCCGCCACATCTGCTCTGGCCCCAGTGCTGATCTGGTCGTAGACGAGATGGCTAAATTCGGGTTGGATGAGATGCCAACGCTGGTCTGGGGATACTACAAGGATGCAGAGACTATGGCGCAGAAGAAGAGGTTCTTCGCAGAATTCTCTCCGCGGGTGGCAGTCGGAGGCACATTCCGAGCCTCGGATCAGTTGGCGTTCTGGTCCCCGAGCGAGATCGAAGCAGAAGTTAAACGCCTTCTAGACGTATGCTACCCAGACGGCAAGTATGTTCATGTTGCTGACTGCTGCATACCACCTGCAACGCCACTTGAGAACATCGAAGCCTTCGTAATATCCGCGAAGAAATACCGACCTAAATAACACATTTTTTATTTTTTCAAAGGTGTAAAGATTTATGACGGAACCTTGGGAGGAGGCTTTGGTAAGGGATGTGTCCAGGGCAACGGCAGAGATTTACGAGTGCCCGCACTGCCACTACCGGTTCTCTATATTCCAGTCTAGAGGCATTGCATGCGTTGGCTGCAGGGAGGCCGTGTTTAATTGCCCCAACCTCCGGTGCCCGAAGTGCGATTTCGAGTTCAGGCTGGATCATGGAAAGTCAGACGTCGGAGATGCAATCTTCACTAGGAGACTTTCCTCTTTCATCAGAAAAGACATGAAGAATTTTGGTGAGCGTTTTGGTTAAGGACAAGGAAAGAAAAGATGAAGCAATTCCGGACTATGTAAAGTCCCTTGAAAAAGTATTCAAGGAGTCAGACAAGGATCGCCGGACGGCCTTCTACAGATATGGGGCCTGGCGGCAATCCAAAAGGAAAAGGGAGTTCTACGATTACGCAAGGAAACTCGAGAACGAGCTTGGGATCCCGAGATACAACCCTGAGCTAGGTATCCCGCTCGGGCAGAGAAAGATCGCCCCGTACGAGATAAGCAAGGAAAAAGTCGTTGTCGAAGGGGAGGATATGCACATATGCAACAACGCCGCGATCATGCAGCTTTTCGATGACATTGCCAGGACTGCCATAATGGATCTGACTCCCGCTCACGAGATACTGCAGAAGAGGCTCGGGAAGGCCGTCACCCCTGAGACGCTCAACCGGGTTATGGAGGTATGGAACCACACGATAGGGGGCGCGGCGGCAGTGCAAGAGCACATGTTTGAGATAAACCCGCTCCTGGTCAGGGACGGTTATGTCAAGCTCTTCAGCGGCGACGACAAGGTTGTGGATCTACTCGACAAGCGGATAGTCTTGGACATCAACCGCCTTTTCCCTCAGGAGAAGGCTGACGTTCTAAAGAAAGCGATTGGCGACAAGATCTTCGCTTTGGCAAGGATACCCACGATCGCGGTGAGGAACTACGGGTCGGCCATGACAAAGCGCTGGGTAGCCACGACCTGCCTCTCCGCTTTTGCCAACGTTTACGGCATCTCTGGGGAGACGGCGATTAACACTCTGGTTTACACACTAAGGCACCGCACGATAATAGGTATAGGCGACACCATCGCAGTGCGGTACGGTAGGGGAGAGAATTCCCCTGGAGGCATACCGTTCGGATACATTTGCGACATCGTCCAGACTGACAGGGTCTACCCGGACGATCCTGTGAAATACCTCCTTGATGTCGCAGAGATATCCTCGATACTGCTTGATGCAGGCTGGCTTCAGCAGATGCTCTCAGGGGGGCTTGGAGCCCCGATCAGGGTCCTCTTCCTCATTAGTAATGAAGTCTTTGACAGCATCGTGGAGCACATGGCAGATTGGGTTGTCGAGAAGTATGGCGGCTACGGAAAGGCTCCTTGGACCATTTCTACCATAGAGGAGGTAGCCAAGGCGGGATCGAAGTACTGCCAAGACATCTACGACTCCTCCCCATTAGTCTGCGAGATGCTCTTCGGCGGGTCGCTCAGGTCAAGAGTAATGGCTTACTCTACCGCGATAGCCGGAGGCCTGGCATCCGGTCATCCGATGATAGGCGTAGAGGCCGCTCACCTGAGCCAGATGATAAGGAAGGAGCGGACTGGCAGGCTTGGTTTCTTCGCCCAGGATCAGTTCCACAACCAAGGTCATGCTAACGACTGGACATTGCTGACGGACCAAGCTCAAGTGATGGAGATGCGCAATGCGAGCTACCCTGACTACAACGTGGTAGCAAACCTGACCACATTCCCGTCCGCAATAGCCGGGGCATACATCGCTCGAGGAGGCGCATATGCCTGCAACCCGCTCGTGAAGATAGCCTTCTCAGAGAATCTTGCTGGCTTCGACTTTGGAAACATCCGGAAGATGCTCGTCAAAGGCGCGCTGCGCGAATTCATGCCTGAGGGGGAGCGTGACCCCGTTATACCTCCGCACTAGGTGATCCTAATGGTCAATCGCAATACGCTTGAATCAGAATGTGTTGACATCTACGACGATTGTGGGAAATTGGTAGCCGAAGAAGTCCCCGTCGAAGGCTTGGACCCTTCAAGAAACCGCGCGATAGCGAATATGCTATACGAGATGAAGCGGACAGTAGTGATCGACCTCGACAAAGTCCAGAAATCGCTTCGCACTGGCGAGCTCGGCGGGGAATACTGCAGATTGCCTCACTATGCCATACCAGACATAGCAATTCTGGATAGGGCCGAAAGGATACGCGATCGCGTTGAGAGCTTCATAAGGGTTTCTGATGATGATGACACAAGGGTGGAGCTTTTCGACAAGGGCAAGAGGCTTCTCATACAGCTGCCAAAGCAGATAATGGAAGTCTCCGCTGACTACACTTCCCCACCGCTCGTCGGCGGATCCGCGACCGTGCAGGCTATAGTCGACGAATTCGAAATAGACCCGCTCAAAGCTCAGGCATGCTCGACTGCAGTCTTTGGCAGGTATCCCAGCACTATCGACTTCAAGGGTGGTGCAATAAATTCAGCCTTAGGGGTTCCGTTGAGGCTCGAACATCTTGGATACGGGTGGAGAACCGTTTCCTCGAATGTGATCGTTTCGATCGCCAACAAGAACGCCATGAAATCTGCTGCCCTTTCGGGGTGCTTCGAAATGAGCTACTTGGTTAACGCTGGTAATCTCGTCGGGAGATACAGGCGCTTTTATCTTCTGGGCTTCGCTTACGAGTGCCTCAACGCTGAGAACCTCGTCTTTGATACGGTTCGTAGCTTGGGCAAGGACGGGACTACTGGCAGAGTCATATGTGCTGTAATCGAGAAGTCCTTAGAGAGGGGTGTAATCAAAGAAAAGGAGAAGTTGCCGTCCGGCTTCACTATTTATGAGCCGACCGACCTGGACCTCTGGAATGCATACGCGGCGAGCGGCATGTTGGCGGCTTCAATGGTCAACTGTGGTGCTGCAAGGTGTGCCCACAGCGTATCGAGCGTTATTGTGAACTACAACGAAATGCTTCTGAATGAGAGCGGTCTGCCTGATGTTGAATTTGGAAGGGCAGTGGGCACGGGTCTATTACTCGACTTTCTGACACATGCGCTCTATGGTGGTGGAGAGGTGGGGCTTATGAACGCTAACCATCCCAATCTCAAGACTACCAAGCTCTTCGCAATGCCGTGCGTCTGCGCTGCGACTGCCTTAGACGCGGGCACGCTTACATATCCTCCAGAGAAGACCACTGGCATTTTCTCTCAGATATTCCGTGAAATCCCTGAGTTCAAGAACCCATTCGAGAGCATTGCGGAAGCAGCATTTGACCCGAAAAAAAGGAGGGGCTGAGATGACTGGAAAGAAAATTCCTGAAAAAGTCCAAAATATGAAAAAATATACGCCACAGTTCTGTCCTGGAAAAACAATCATAGCCGAAAATCGGCGGAGGTACCTTAACCCAGACTACAAACTCAAGAAAATAAGATCACTCACAGAAGAAGAAATCACTCGTTTACTTGGGTTCAGATCCCCTGGAGAGAGGTACCTGTCCATCCACCCTCCGTTGGATGAAATCGGAGAACCAAACTGCCCCATTAGGCAGGTTGTCGAGCCCACTCCTGGTGCGAAGGCTGGCGACGCTATTAAATTTATCCAGTTCACGGATTCAATCTACTTCGCCCCAATAATGTCGACAATAAGGGCTAGGCTCTACCATTGGCGCTACCGGGGTTGTGACGTAGGGGCACTCTCCGGCAGGATCCCTCTAGAGATGAGGGAGCGAGACCTAGAAGCAGTGACGAAGGAACTGTTAGAGACCGAGATATTCGATCCCGCCGTGAATGCCGTCAGGGCAATCACAGTCCACGGGCACTCCCTGCGTCTAGACGAGAATGGTCTCATGTTTGATGCAAAGAGGAGAACTTGGTACAACGAGAAGGACAATTGCATCTATTACATTAAGGATCAATGGGGGCGAACCCTTGACACTCCGATAAATTTCGGTCAGAGGACGCCTGAAGAGGAGCTCAAACGACGAACGTGCGCCTATAGGACTGATAATGTTGATTTCGAGAGAGATTCCGAAGAATTCCACAAAGTGATCTTCAATGTTTACGAGAACAGAGTGAGGGGCGGTTGGGGTAGGGATATGCCGAGAGCCTAAAAAAGTTAGTTCTTTTTTGAAATGAGGTCTTTTTGATAGCTGAACATTTTTTAATAGAATATGGGTTGTGTCCCATCATGTTATTAGGAGAATATTAACAGAAATTATAAAAACACCCGGTTATTTTTTTTTAAAAAAAAGAGCTGGTCTAGATGCGCCTTAGGAATAAACTCTTGCTTACTCTTGCAGTACTCGCGGTTGTTGCATTCTTGGTCATCCTTATAGCAATCAATGCATTCGTACTCCCTGCATTTGAGAGGGCTGAGAGCGAGGAGGTTGGTGAGGGGCTAACGAGGGCGCTCAATGTCATCAACATCAGCATATCCCAGCTCGAGTCTTCTGCAAAGGACTGGGCATACTGGGATGATACTTACCAGTACCTCCAAGACAACAACTCCGAATACCTGGAGTCCAATGTAGTCCCCGGCACATTTGAATCCCTCAAGGTAAATTTGATGCTCTTCCTCAATCCAAGCGGGGGGCTAATCCTCGGGAAATCCTATGACTACGCGAACAGAGCAGAGATTCCAATCCCAGAAGGGATTTATGAAAAACTAGAAGAACTCGCCTCTCTGGCAATGCTGGGAGGTAAAAGCGGGGTTCTGATGCTTCCAGAGGGAGCGGTGATCTTCTCCGTACAGCCCGTGCTTAAGAGCTCAAAGGAGGGTCCTCCTGCTGGTGCGTTTTTCATGGGGAGGTTTCTAGATCAAGAATATGTAAAGTCTATTTCGGAGACAATACTCTTGCCCGTCTCCCTGCAGCCGTACAGTTCCCTTGAGCTGCCTGACGCATTTCCATCTGCAAGAGCAACTCTCGAATCCAGCGGGACTGCCGTAATACCTATCAACTCAAGCACAGTCTTGGGCTATGCAATCATAAAAGATGCATCCGACAACCCTTCATTGGTATTGGAGGTCGCTCTTGACCGGCATTTCTATAGGACGAGCCTTGTCGCATTAACTCATTCGGCCTCCGGCGCACTTTTAGCCCTCTCTATGGCTTTTACAGCTCTTTACATCTCCGTAGAAATCGGATCGATGAGAAAAATCATCAGACTCAGAAAAGAGCTCGTAGAGATCGGCGAAACGAAGGATTTCTCGAGGCGCGTCCAGGAAGAGGGCAACGATGAGATATCCGACCTGGCAAAGAGCGCCAACTGGATGCTGTCCTCCTTGGAAAGCTCCTCTGAAGAGCTCAAGAGGTACGCCGCCCACTTGGAGGAGCTGGTGGAGGAGCAGATGGCGAGGCTAAGGGAAAAAGAGCGCCTTGCTGCAATAGGCGAAACCGCGACAATGGTGGGCCATGATCTGAGGAACCCCCTCCAATCCATTATGAACATTGCTTACCTGATGGAAGAGGAAGGCGCCTCCTTGCCTCCCGATAAGAGAGAGGTGCTTGCGAAGTGGATCAAAAGGCTTAAGGAAAATGTGGTTTACATGGACAAGATAGTGTCCGACCTTCAGGATCTGACAAGGTCTGTTAAGGTCGACAGGAAAGAGGCACATCTTGAGCAGATCCTCAATGACATACTGCGCGATCTAAAAATCCCAGAGAACATCCGCGCAGAGATCAAAATAAACCCTGGGGCTGAGATGCTGGTCACTGACCCGCTGATCCTGAAGAGGATTCTTCAAAACTTGGTGAACAATGCCTTGCAGGCGATGCCCGACGGGGGGCGCCTAACTATGGAGGCATCAGTCTCGGGCGGGGAAATTCAAATCGAGGTGCAGGACACGGGTGTTGGGATGGACAATGAGACTTTAAAGAAGATATTCACGCCGCTCTTCACCACGAAAGCAAAGGGGACCGGTCTCGGTCTGGCAGTGTGCAAGAGGCTCGTCGAGGAGCTCGGAGGGAAAATCTTAGTGAGGAGCTCCAGGGGTGCTGGCACTACATTCGTCCTGAGGCTGCCCATTTCAGGAAACGGCGAGAAACAGGATCAGTAAGCGTTAGGAAAAGACTTTCAGTGTTTCTTTCTTTATTCTTTCTTATCAGTTAGACTCTTATCTCTGAAGGGGTATATGATCAAGTGTGGTATGTATGGCGTACGGAGGAGGTGCGGCTGCGGCGGAGGAGGCAAGGAAGTCCAGCTCGTACCGCGTGAAGTTCAGGAGGGATCAGTTCCTGGAGATGGTCAGGATAGCCCAGCCTCAGCGGATATACCGGGTCAAGAACATCCACTTCTTCGCCTTCGACGGTTTCGTGATGTATTGCCAGGAGTGCACGGATGCCGAGCTCGGCGTGAGGGTCATCGAGGCAATAGAGTTCTCGAACGAAGCCTGGAAGAAGACTTGAAGTCCCTTCCCATATGGTAATGATCTATTTTGTAATATAGTTAATATTGTATTTCACAAGTTTTCGATGACATGTGGATTGTAGCAAGGATGGAGATGCCAAAATCAAGTCCCTAGAAATCTAACGTACATGGTGTGGATATCCGGGATCCTCGATACGTATAGCCAGAGACACATGCCTAATTGACGCTTAAACAGCATCTCGAAAACGCGTCATCCCGTTGATTTCCATCAGAGCCATTCAAGAAAAGGGATACTCGGGATATGTAATGATAAGGAATATTGTAAAAGCATACGCTGACAGACTCCAAAGGAAATTCTGCAACTTCAGCTCAACACGAGCATTAGTACATCCTTCCTTGCTGAAAGTGCCTAAACAGAAGCTTCCCGAAAAAGTTAGGATCTGATCTAATCGTTTATTCTTGCTCAAAATCGATTTCAGTCCAGATTCTGAAATCATTTTTAGGGTTCTGACTTGATGCCTGAATATTGAGACCAATTAAAATTCGGTAAATGGCTACTCGCCATTCACACAAAAAAAGAAAAAAGATGGAATTTAGTTTATGTTGGCACTGAATGCTTGCGCGAGCCATGTCAAACAATCGCTTGAGGTTTTCAATGCGACTGTTGCAGTATTCATCCCTCTGACAAAGTATGGCGTCAGATCGAAGGTGGTAGTGTCATGGAACCAACCCGTGACTGTGTTGATCGTTCCTGTTGAGTCGACCACATCGCGCCCATCACCGGTATAGCCGAGGAACTGCACGGTCGGGAACTGTAACCAAGCCTGGTCATTTTGTGCTGGTGCAGAATTCGACTGCCCATCAGCTATTATGAAGGTGGTCTTCAGACTCACAGTCTTGCCTACGCTGAAGCCTGTGATTGTCGTATTGACAAAGGCACCAGCAAAGGTCACCGGAGGACCGTCGTAGATCATGACCATGCGATTCGGCTTTATTGTTGGGTGGTGGTAAACTATGACAAGACTTGCGCCCTCTATGAGCGGGGGCACCTCGTTCACTTCCCATGGGTTAGAACCGTTTGTTAAACCGGAGGCAAACCCTGTGAGTTCATAGTCCCCGTTTATTTGTGGGAATATGAGTTCAGTTACATCGGCCCTGAAGCTGTATACATAATTTGGCGTCCAGCAAGGGGAGGTATCGTTTCCAAGTAGCTCGCCAGTAATCGGGACTCCATTGAAAATCCCCCGTGCAAGATCGTCGCTGTAAGCATCACTCAAAACGGACCAGTATAGGAATGCACCCCTCACTAAGGGTTAGCGCCATAGAGTTTTGGAAATCCGTTAGGCACTCCTGAGATCGTTATTGTGCCATAACCAAAGTTCCTCATTGCGGTGCCGTTGGCGACATAGTCAACGGTGCCGCTATACGTGACATAGTTGGCAAACTGGGTAGATCCATTCGTAGAGAAGAACGAATTACCACACACTTCGTAGGTCTCTTCTAGAGCCCCTACGGAACATTTTTGCGTTACTACCGCGGCTCCTGCCAATATAGGAGACAAAATTAAACCGGAAAGTATCACAAAGATTGCCAAGAACGAAACTACAGCTGACAAAACGTTTTTCATCCGAGAATCACCAACATGGTGTTTTGGGTATTTTTCGCACGCCCCTCCTCGGCGCGGTTGCCATAAAAAGAGGCATCATTATTTACTATGATTATCTTTGTGATATTCTTTTCTATGTTATTTTTTATAACATAAGTTAATAAATAACTGATAATAGTTTAATCTTATATCAGGTAAAACACTCTTTACGAAAGACTTTTTTTATTTGATGGATTGTAGACATCCTTTTGTGCAAATTTACTAGGGGCTTTTTTCTTAGGTTTTCCCCACAGCATATTAGTAAATCTTTGTAGTGGTGGACTGGGTGGGATTTGAACCCACGACCCCCTGCGTGCAAGGCAGGTGATCTGCCGCTAATCTACCAGCCCTTACCGTATGCTGGAAGTCCAACGGTATTTTTATTTATTTCGCGCCCTCAAGGCGGGAGTGGCGTGTTCTCTTTAGAAAATTTGATTTTGCGGACTAGGCGAGGCTCCTCGCAATGCTGATCATGTCCGCCAAGAGAGCGTATCCGGTTGCCCTCCTCCCTGCGCCAGGACCGACGATTGTGACCTCTCCCAGAGCATCGGTGCTGAACGTTAGCGCGTTTGTGACGCCCCCGATGCTCGCAAGTGGGTCCGACTCCGGAAGCCAGGTTGGCGACACCTCTGCCACCACCTCGCCGCGGTCACCCTTCCATGCCTTGGCAAGTAGCTTGATCCGTCCCCCCTTCTTGATCGCCCCCGTAACCTCCTCTAGCGTGATTCCCGAGATGCCCTTCCTAGCTACAGCGTTCGGCTTGATATCTGCCCCGAAGAAGTGGTTCGCTAGTATGGCTGCCTTTGCCGCGGCGTCCCAGCCCTCCACGTCCATCGTCGGATCCGCTTCAGCATAACCCATCCTCTGCGCCTCCCTCAAAACTTCGGAGTAGGTTCTCCCCTTCTCCATCTCTGAGAGTATCAGGTTGGTGGTGCCGTTAACTATCCCCCTTATCGAGGAGACACTGCAGCCGACGAGCGGCCCGTCAAAAAGGTTGAAAACGGGAGTACCGCTCAGCACTGCCCCCTCGAACCTCAGCCTTCCGCCCTTCTCCGACGAAATCTTCATAAGCTCCTTGTAGTGGAGCGCAATCGGCCCTTTGTTGGTGGTTGCAACGTGCTTGCCCATCTCGAGCGCGGTCCTGATGTGCGAGTACCCTGGTTCACCGTCCTTGATGTTCGTCCACGTGACCTCCACGACTAGGTTGGCGTCGCTTTCCCTTATCGTTTCCAGTGCACCAAGCCCCTTCCTCTCTCCCGGGATCCCTTCAATCCCTTTCCCGGAATCGGCCAGCCTAACAGCCTCAGCCAGGTCGATCCCTTTAGAATCCATCACGGATCCCCCCTTGATGTCGGATATTGCAACGACCTTCCAGTCGATGCCGAACGCTCTTTTCAG
>JAULTB010000008.1:0-30091 GCA_038801655.1 Candidatus Methanosuratincola thermotaenarum
GTGCTCTCCGAGCGGCGCGTAGTCACCCCAGACCTCGGAGGGAAGTCCGGCACGACCGAGGTCGCCGAGGAGATCTCGAGGAAGATCCTCGGTCGCTAGCCCTATTTCATTTTATTTTCTTTATTTTTTCACCCATTTGCTGCGGCTTGCTTGTCGCCCAGCCTACCTGGTCTCCTCGATGTCGATTATGCCGTTCTGGGTTATTGCGAATACGCATTCGCTCTCGGGGTGCAGCGGGGAGTCAATGATCCTGGCAATCCGCCGGTTCTCCTTCGACTTCCGAAGCCAGAGCCGGTAGGTCGAACCGTGGGCCAGGATGTTTCCGCCCGCTGGCTTGTTTGGATTCCCAAAGAAGACATCTGGAGACGACTGTATCTGATTTGTCAGAACCACCGCTATGTTGTGGATGTCGGCCATCCTGAGCAGCTGGTGTATGTGCCTGTTAAGCTTCTGCTGTCTCGGGGCTAGGGACTCCCTCCCGGGGTACTCCGACCTGAAGTGGGTGATCACCGAGTCGACCACCAAGAGGCGCACGTTGTTCTCAGGGACAATCGTGACTGCCTCGTCTGCAAGAAGCATCTGGTGGTCAGAGTTGTAGGCCCTGGCATATATTATGTTGTTAAGGACAGTCTCAGGATCAAGGCCGAGCCCCTTAGCGATGCTCATAACCCTCTCTGGCCTGAAGGTCCCTTCTGTGTCGATAAAAAGCGCCCTGCCGTCCAGCCCTCCCCTATCGGGGGGGAGCTGCACTGAAACGCAGAGCTGGTGGCAGAGCTGGGTCTTCCCGGATCCGAACTCGCCAATTAGCTCTGTTATTGCCTGTGTCTCCAACCCACGCCCTAGGAGTGCGTCAATCGCTTTCGAGCCAGTGGTCAGGTATCCGATATTCCCCCTCCTCGAGAGGACCTCCTTAGCGGTCGTGAAGCGGATGTTCAGCAGGGCCCTTGCATTCCTGGTTATGGTAGAGGCCTTCTCCTCGGTTAGATCGGCAATCTCAACAAGGAGGCGAGTAGGCGCGACTGCTAGAGCCTCAACAGTAGAGATTCCTGCTGCCTTGAGCTTTTCTATGGTGGCAGGCCCCACACCATCTACGTCCTCAAGTTCATGCTTTACTGACAAGGATAATCTTCCCCTATAAGAGGGGCGTGAAACGGGGCATTTAAACCTTTCAATCATCGGCATCCACTGGCTGTTGGCAAAAAAAAGGGTCTGTCCGATGCAGTTGACAGAAAGCTTCGGGGCAGCAGGGCGAAAGTATTGGCACCCAAAAAAGTTTAAATTTAGCAAGGATCGGATAATAGGTTAATTCGACAGCACTCTTGAGGGATTAATAGATGGTGACCGCCTGCCAAACACTTTTTGTTCTATCCTGAGCGAAGGCTTTGAGCCCGAAGGGGTGCTTGGAACACATATGATTTGGGGTATCTGATATGGGCAAGATCAAAGTGGGTATTTTGGGTTCGACGGGATCAGTCGGCCAGAGATATGCGAACTTGCTGAGGGATCACCCGTGGTTTGAGGTAGTGGCCCTCTCTGCTTCGGAGGCCTCGGTTGGGAAAAAGTACAGGGACGCCGCAAAGTGGGTGCTCGACAAGGAAATGCCCGAGGAGATCGCAGAGATGAGGGTCGTCAGGGCGACCCCGTCTGAGATAAAAGGAGCGGGGGCAGAGCTCGTCTTCTCCGCGCTGCCTTCAGAGGTCGCAAAGAGGATCGAGATGGAGATGGCTGAAGCGGGATTTTTCGTCGTTGCAGACACGAGCGCGCACAGGATGGATCCGGATGTTCCGCTGCTAATCCCCGAAGTGAACTTCGAACACCTCGATGCAATCGAGACCCAAAGGAAAAAGAGGGGCGGATTCATAGTAACGGGTCCAAACTGCACCACAATTGGCCTGGCGATCTCACTCAAGCCAGTCCAGGCGGAATTCGGGCTAAGGAGGGTGCTCGTCTCTACGATGCAGGCTCTCTCAGGAGCCGGGTTCTTTGGAGTGCCGTCTATGGCGATAATTGACAACTTGATACCATACATAAAGAACGAGGAGGAGAAGGTCGCCTCAGAACTCCTGAAGATCCTGGGGAGCTTCAAGGACGGGCACTTCGAGAATGCCGGCATTAAGGTTGGTGCGAGCTGCCACAGGGTGTGCGTGCTCGACGGGCACACTGAAGCAGTCTTCCTCGAAACCGAGAAGGCCGCCACGCCGGATGAAGTCGCTAGATGCATGGCAGATTTCTCGTCGGAGCCACAGAGGCTGAGGCTCCCCTCCGCGCCAGAGCGACCCATAATTGTGAGGAATGAGCCAGACAGACCGCAGCCGAGGCTCGACAGGCTCTCAGGTGCTCCTGAACGCGCTAAGGGCATGGCTACGGTCGTGGGCAGGATCCGGAGGGAAAGCGCGCTTGACAACGGGATCAAGTATGTGCTCCTCAGCCACAACACCATCAGAGGCGCTGCCGGAAACGCCATACTGATAGCGGAATGCCTAAAAGCACAAGGGATCATCTGATCTAACATTCTGGTGGTCTTAATGAGGCTAGTAATGAAGTTCGGCGGAGCGCTGATGGAGGATGCCGAACAGATAGCCAACTCTGCGTCTCTTGTGGCAGAGAGGGCCAAAAAAGAAGACGAGGTAGTGGTCACCGTCTCCGCTATGGGCGGGGTTACGGACGAACTAATACAGATGGGCGATCATGCCAAGCTTGGGGACATGGAAAAGGTCCGCAGCATGATCTCTAAGCTCGAGAAGAGGCATTTCGAAGCGGCGAAAAGGCTATGCACCGGCTCCGCCCTCGAAGAGACCTCCGAGAAGATAAGGAAACTCATAGAGACGCTGAGCCAGTGCCTTACGGGCGTTTTCCTCCTCAGGGAGCTGACGCCAAGATCCAAGGATCTGATACTCTCCTTCGGGGAGCGGCTCTCGGCCCCGCTGATGAGGGGTGCGCTGGTTTCCATGGGCATCAAGTCAATAGACCTCACTGGGGGGGATGCGGGCATAATCACCGACAGCAACTACGGCAACGCAAAGCCCCTCCTCAACATAACAGAGGTGATGGTAAAAGACAGGCTCATGCCGATTCTCAAAGCTGGCGTCGTGCCAGTGGTGACCGGCTTCATTGGCCAGGACCAGAACGGCGTTGTGACCACCCTGGGCAGGGGCGGATCAGACTACACCGCGACCATCCTCGCTTCATCCCTGGAGGTGGACGAGGTCTGGATCTGGAAGGATGTCGACGGGATAATGACTGCAGACCCGAAGATAATCAAGAATGCCAAAACCATACCCGTGCTCTCATATCTTGAAGTGATGGAGATGGCTTACTTCGGCGCGAAGGTCCTCCACCCGCTGACGGTCACCCCGGTCCAAGAGAGGCTGATCCCGATCAGGATAAGGAGCGCATACAACCCTTCGAACCCCGGAACATTGATCAGGGAGAAGAGCGTGCCGAGACCCACCGTCAAGGCGATAACTGCCATCATGGGGATGAGCATCATAACCACAGGGGGAGCAGGGATGATCGGGGTCCCGAGCGTAGTGGCCCGCGTCTTCTCGACCCTTTCCTCGAACGGAATAAATGTCGCGATGATCTCCCAAAGCTCCTCACAGGCAAACATCTCGATGGTCGTCAAGAACGAGGAGCTCGAGAAGGCGCTGAAGGCGCTTAAGATAGAGTTCAGGAATGGGGATCTAATAAGGGACATACACTCGATTCCAGATGTTGCGATCGTCGCCATCGTCGGGGAGGGCATGCGGGGGACTAAAGGAGTAGCTGCAAAGCTCTTCAACGCAGTCGCAAACGCCGGGATCAACGTCCTGATGATTTCCCAAGGGTCGTCGGAGCTCAATATTTCGTTCGCAATCCAAGAGATCGACCTGAACAGGGCAGTCGAGGCAATACATGCAGCCTTCGAGCTAGACAAAATGGGCGAGAATTCCACCTGAGGAATGGAACTCCATGCATCCCGACGGGTTAAAGCAGCACTTGCAGGAATTCAAAATCCATTTTTCTTTCCCATCATTCCAGTAGCCAAAATGTGGAAAAGCCCCGATTTTGACGGTCCTAAAAAATAAACCAAAAAAGAAAAGCTCACGCGAGCTTTTCTGCTACAGCCTTGGCAAAGTCCATTGTGCCTGCAGTTCCGCCCAGATCCCGGGTCACTATCTTGCCTTCCTCGAGCACTGCGTCGATGGCCTTCTCAAGGCGGTTCCCTGCGTCAACTTCCCCAAGGTATCTGAGCATCATGCAGGAGGAGAGCATGAGCGCTGCCGGGTTTGCATCCCACTTCCCTGCATGCTTCGGGGCCGTGCCGTGGATTGCCTCGAAGAAGGCGTACCGGTCGCCTATGTTGGCGCTTGGCGCAAGCCCTAAGCCCCCGACCACGCCAGCGGCCTCGTCGGAGAGTATGTCACCGAAAAGGTTTGTCGTCACTATCACGTCTATGTCCTGCGGGCGCATCGCAATGCGCATGGCAGCAGCATCGACATGCATCTCGTCGAACGCTATGTCAGGGTAGCCCTTTGCAACCTCTGCGCAAACAGACCTGAAGATGCCGCAGGTCTCCTTGAGCACGTTGGCTTTGTGAACCGCGGTCACCTTCTTGCGCTTCTCCCTCCGCGCGAGCTCGAAGGCAAACCTGGCGATCCGCTCAGATCCCTTCCTGGTGATCTTCCTTATCGTTATTGCAGAGTCGCCGATGGGGTACTCGATGCCAGAGTAGAGACCCTCAGTGTTCTCCCTTACGATTATCAAGTCCACATTCTTGTGTACCGAAGGCACATTGGGGTGGTTCTTCACGGGGCGCACGTTCGCGTATAGATCGAGGATCTGCCTGAGGGTTACCGTGGCGCTCCTGAACGAGCCTGGCCCCGGGGGCGTCTGAGTCGGCCCCTTGAGGCAGGCGTCAGAAGCCTTTATGATCTCTATGGTCTCCTCAGGGAGCTGGTTCCCGTACTTTTCCCAGGCATTTAGCCCAGCCGCGACCTTTTTGAATTCGAACTTCAATCCGAGCGCATTCAGCGCATAGATCGCTGCCTCGGTGATCTCCGGTCCTATTCCATCGCCAGTTATGACCGCTATTTTGTAGGTCCTTCCCATACGAAACTGCCTCTCTTTTTGTAGTGCTCTACCAACCCTCCGTCCTGAAGGATTGTCATCAGGAATCCGGGGATGGGCTTGAAATAAAAGGCTTTTCCTCGGGAAATTACTTTGCCCTCTGTCAGCCTTATCTCGACTGTGTCACCTGTCTCGGCTTCGCTGTAGAGTTCCGGGCACTCCACTAATGGCAGCCCGACGTTGAAGGAGTTCCTGTAGAAGATGCGCGCGAATGACTTTGCCACTACAGCGCTAACGCCAGCGTGCTTGAGTACGAGCGGGGCCTGCTCCCTGCTGGAGCCGCAACCGAAGTTCTCGCCTGCGACTATGACATCCCCCTTTGAGACCTTGGAGGCGAACTCCGGATCTGCGCCCTCCATTGCATGCTTGGCGAGATCGTCCAAGTCTATAGTCTTGAACTTGTACTTCCCCGGTATTATGAGGTCGGTCGAGATGTCGTCGCCGAACTTCCATACCCTTCCAACAATCGTCTCCATTTTCACAACACCTTCTCCGGAACGGTTATCCTTCCATTGAGCGCGCAGCAAGCGGCGGTGAGCGGCGAAGAGAGGTAGATGCTCGCATCGGCGCAGCCCATCCTCCCCTTGAAGTTCCTGTTGGTTGTCGAGACCACTGTTTCGCCAGGCGACGGCACGCCGTGGTGCCCACCGACGCATGGCCCGCAACCAGGGACCCCGACTGCACACCCGCTCTTCACAAGCTCTTCGATTATCCCCTTCTTCAGCGCAGCCAGATAGGTCTCGCGGGAGGCAGGCATGACTATGGTCCTCGCCTTCACCTTCTTGCCCCTCATGACCCTTGCTGCAACCTCGAGATCCTCAAGGCGCCCGTTAGTGCAAGAGCCTATGAAGACCTGATCGACTTGGATTCCCTCCAACTCAGAGACTGCTTTGACGTTGTCGACCTGGTGAGGGCAGGACATCATTGGCTCGAGCTCCGCAGCCTCTATCTCGAGCAGATCAGAGTAGTGCGCATCAGGGTCTGCAGACAGCTCTAGGAATGGGACCTGGATCCGCCCCTCCAAGAACTGCCTTGTGACCTGGTCCGACGCGATCAGCCCAGTCTTGCCTCCCATCTCGACTGCCATGTTGGTCATCGCCATCCTGCTGTCTACCGACATCCGACCCACGGCGTCCCCAGTGAACTCGACAGACATGTAGGTGGCGCCGTCAGCCCCGACTTCACCTATCGCATAGAGAATGACATCCTTTGACATCACATTCCTTGGCAATTCGCCAGTGACATTTATACGGAAAGTCTCAGGCACCTTGAACCAGAGCTTCCCCGACGCGAAGACGGCGGCCATGTCTGTGGAGCCTATTCCCGTAGAGAATGCCGCAAACGCGCCGTGCGTGCACGTATGGGAGTCCGCGCCAACGACTACCCCGCCAGGGAAGACGTGCCCCTTCTCAGGAAGGAGCTGGTGGCATATCCCTTCCCCGACGTCATAGAGGGTTACCCCATGCTTCTTCGCGAAGTCCCGCATCATCTTGTGGAGCGCGGATGTCCCCTCGTTTGAGCTCGGGGAGATGTGGTCAATCACAAAGACTGCCTTCTTTCCATCCCAGACTTTTTTGGCACCCATGCCCTCGAAGCTCTTTATCATGAGCGGGGCGGTCCCGTCCTGAGCCATCGCCGCATCTATCGGGAGGACTACGATCTCCCCCGGCGAGGGGGTTCGCCCGATCTTCCTTGATATGATCTTCTCGGCAAGCGTCATTCCCATTGATCGACACCAGACTTCCTTTTTAAAAGAGCTTTGATTTTAAACCTATCGCAAGCATGGCTACCACACTCGGAAATCGTTATAATGGTACCTCAGGGAGAGATATACAGTCAGATGGGGAGAAGCGGGATGGAGAAGGAAGAGGGCACAGGGACGGAGGTAGAAGCAGAGAAGAAAGGGGTTGAGAGGTTCAGCGTCTCGGTCGAGCCCGAGCTCGTGAGGGAGTTCGACACCCTTCTTGATAGACTCGGCCAGAACAGATCCAAAGCCATACAGCAGGCAATGCGCCTCTTCCTCTCCGAGCACTACTGGGCGGAGGATGAAGGGGAGTGCGCGGGTGCGGTCGTCGTCGTGTACGACCACAGCGCAAGGCTGGCTGAAGAAGAATTGACCGACCTGCAGCACAACTTCAGGGACGCGATCAACTCGGTGCTGCACATACACGTAGACGACAGGAACTGCCTTGAGATCATAGCGGTCAGGGGCAGGATAGGGAGGGTGAAAGGGCTGATCGAGTCCTTGGAGAAGGGCAAGGGCGTGAAGCAGATAAAGCACACGATAGTCTCAATCAGGTGAACGATGGTCGAGTGGAGGTCGGATCTGCATAACTTGACCTTTTTGGCTCGGCAAAGCCCTTACCACGCCGAAGCCAGCCGTCCGACCCTTCCCGATGTTGGAGAACTCTGCCAAAGACGCAAGGCAACAAGTGAAGCGCTGCCACTGCTCATTGCCTTCAAAATTGTATGTGATCCTTCCAGTAAACCCAACTATCCTACCCTTTGAAGTTTCCTTGAGCTCAGTCCTCAGCGAGTAATAGTACACCCAGCTGCTTGAACCGAACCATTCCAGATACTCTTCGGACTTGCCGGGCTCAAGTGGGCACCCTGAAAAAAGATTCCACAGCTCAACGAGCCCTCCAAAAACCTTCTTCTGTTCTGGAAAGAGATGCTCCCCTGCCTGACCAAGTGCAGAAAAACGCGTTGGGCTCAAAAACTCGATATGCAAACGCTCCGCTGGGAATGCATCTGCATACATATCTTCGTAAGATTTTGCTTTTACCCTAACAGACTCGATTCGCAACGATTTATCACGGATCATTATCGAGTTCTTTTTTTCGAATATGCTGAGGAGTTCAGGGATGTGTTTTTCATTCATAAAACGGATTCTGAAAGAGCATGGCGAAGAAGGGTCCAGAATGTAACCTGAAGGATTCCGTTGCTTGCTCTTAAAGAAAAGTGTATTACCTTAAGACATTAGGCGTGCCTTTCAAAGTCAAAAAGAAAATGGAGCTCGGGAAGAATGAAGACGACATGGAGGAAGAGAGGCTAGAGGAAAGGAAGACGATCTATGGGATCCAGCGTTCGCTCGTGAATGAGATCATCCATAACATCTACCTAGAGGATGAGGACTTGGGTCTGGCAGGCCAAGTCGACACTCTACTCCACCTCAACGGGGACGAATACGTGCCTGTCGACTCAAAGTATACTGAAGAGGCATTCGTCCAAAGGCAATACAGGAAGCAGCTCTTAGCTTACTCACTCTTGATCGACAAGGCATTCGGGTGCAGGGTAAGGCGCGGCATAATCTATTTCATCAAGCAGAAGTCAGCAGAATGTTTAGAGATCACTGAGCTAGAAAAGAAGGCGCTGATCAAAGACATAGAGAGCATAAGGAGAATAATGGTTGGGGAGTCGATCCCAAGGAAAAGCGCCGAGAGCAAGTGCGGGTACTGCGAGGTACGCAAATTCTGCGTATAAATCAAAAACTTTGCTAAACAAGGCATTTCAAATTGAAAATGCATACAATTTTAAAAATATTTTAAAAAGAATTTTCTAAAAAAATAAAAAATAATTTAAATTGCTTCAGATCTCTATGCCTTCGCGCGGCATGTCTGCAGGCAGGTCTGGGAACTTCTCCTTTATCCTTTGCTCCGCAACGGTGGCAGCCTCTGAAAGTATCCTGCTTGCGTCCTCGTTAGCCGCCTCGAATGAGACGTTCAGGTCGGACGGTGCGCCAGCCTCGGCCACTATCGAGGATAAGGATTCGCTCAGGAAGCTGAAGCCTTTCTCCGCCTCGGGAACTATCTGGAATACGTTGCTTTGGACGCCCTTTATTATCGATATCGCAGGAGTGACCGTGCTTACAAAGTCTCCATAGTCCTTCACAGTCGTAAGCCTTAATGAGATCGTCTCGAGGGCTAGCTTGATCTGCGTGACCCGCTTTGCCAGCTTCCTTACCTCAGCCAGCTCGTTGGCGTACATCAGCGCCCTCGACCGATCGTGCTTTGTATATGCATCAACCACCTTCTGGAAGATCTGGCGGTCCTTCTCCACCAGCTTGTTGCTGGCAAAATCCAGCCTCTGCGTCTGAGCCGAGATGAGCCTGATCGCATTCTCTATGGCGGGCTTCAGGGGTCCGCTCTGGGCAGGGGTCTTCTCTTGCCGATCCCAGTTCTTCGAAAACTCGGGCATTTTGTAACCACACCTGATTGAGACATGCAAAAAAGTGATTAAAAAGAGTTTCGAACGGCATTCAGCGCTCTATCAAGACGGAGCAATGAGCCTCCGTTGCAACCTTGCTGCTGACGCTCCCTAGCGGGGCGTACGTAGAGGGCTTCTCTTTGCTGCCTAGCACGATTAGCTCGATGCCGTTCTCGCTGGCGTACTTGATTATCTCCTCAGCAGGATCGCCCTCGAGGCGCATGGTCGTGTACTCGATCCCGGCCTCAGAGGCCTTCTTCCCTGCGACCTCGAAGAGTGTTGCCGCGTCCTTCATTAGAACCTCTTTGTAAGATGGATCCATCGCGATGGTCTGCCTCGACTGGAGCGGGAGCTTCGTCCTCACGACATGGACTATGTGCAGCCTTGCACAGTTCACCTTTGAGAGCAGTATGGCCCTCTCTAGGACCTTTGCCGAGACATAGGAATAGTCCACCGCTGCCATAATTGACCTGTAGTTCGACTTGACTTTATTGAAACCCTCAAAAAATGACGCAGTAGGGCAGGTTGTCATTGCGGGGATACCTCATTCGCATATATTTGAGTGTGAAGAGGCTTATATTAGAGATCTTCCAACGTTCCGGACAGAAGTGAAGGGCTTGGCTGAAAAGGCGGTTTACCTGATCTCCGGCGGCATGGATTCCCCCGTGGCCGCGTACCTGGGCGTCATGAGGGGGTGGGCTCCAGTATACGTCTACTTCGACAACAGGCCTTTTTCTGGAGGGAGGGAGCTGGAGAAGGCAACGGCGCTGGCAAGGCGGGTCGTGGAGGCGACAGGCGTCCAAGGCGAGATGGTTGTAGTGCCGCATGGCAAGGATCTCGGCCTCATAGTGAACAGGTGCAGGAGGAACCTCTCCTGCCTGCTATGCAAAAGGCTGATGTACAGGAAAGCCGAGTCTGTCGCGAAGGCCTACGGGTGCAGAGCCATAGTGACGGGGGAGATCGTTGGAGAGCAGGCGAGCCAAACGATGCACAACCTGATCCTCAACTCATCCGTGGTCACGATGCCCATTGTCAGACCCTTGCTCGGGCTGAACAAAACGGAAGTGGAAGGCATAGCCAAGAGGATCGGGAGCTATGAGATCTCGGCAATGAAGTCGGAGGGATGCTCTGCAGCGGCAGTGAAGGCAAGGACCCTCGCCAAGAAAGCAGAGATCGAGTTGGAGGAAAGCATCCTGCCGATCGCCGATCTGGTGGAGTCAGGGGTCAGAGAGGCAAGATCGATCCGTCTTCCCTGACCTGGGCTTCGAAAGATTTTTTTGCGATTGCCTCAACAAGCGTTGCCTCTGGTTCGACGCCAAGGTCAATGCTTTTTGGGTTCCTATATTTGGTTTTTGTGTCTATGCCCATCAGCCGTGCCCAATCTTCGATGGTCCCGCTTTCCAAGGCCGCCAGAGGGAAGAGCACAGCCGAGTCATTGATCTTCGCTCTTAATTCCGAAAGGAACTCCAAGCTCGGCACAGGCATCCCTGAGACGACAGCCGCAAGCCCCTTAGCCTTGCAACAGTAGGATGCAAGCGCGAGCTGTAGCAAAGGGCTAGGCGCTTCGCAGGGGAATACGGCTGCCTTGAGAGGCGCCCCGGTCGACCATTCAGAGAGGACGGCGAGATTCTTTTCAGTCCGGTCACTCACGACCCCATCAGGACCAAACACCGCTGCCAGGACGGGAGATCCCCTCTTCATCAGGCACCAGGAGGCGGCAACCGATTCGAATGCCTCATCAATGACTCCCACAACAGGATCCTGAGTCCCGAGCGGGAACCCGTCCGGGCCTCTGAATTCCTCAGTATAGATTACCGAGGATTCGTCCCTGATCTCTATGAAGATCTCATTGCCGGGGGAATCGAGGTCGACAGTTAGATCCGGCCGCGCCGCCAGTATAGCCTCACCAACTTTAGCGGCGGCCTCCTGGCTCGTGTACGGGTGGGATCCGACCCTCCTGCACCTGACTGCGAATGACCCTGGTGCGAACTCCTTTGACATCATCACTGCAACTCTGCCAATATCATCGAGCCTCGACGTGGTCATCTGCCCGGGCGAGGCGGAAGATATCCCGAATATCTTTGAGGCGAGCCGGGATGCGACTATAGGCTCCCCGGTCTTGATGTAAATCCTGCCTGCAACCCTCCAGATTTCGGAAAAAGGCACTCCTTTCTCCCTCAACCTCTCCTTCAAGTACTTTAGCAGCCTCTGCTCATAGTCCCTTCTCACGGGTCTGCTCTTGATCCCGATCTCTCCACCGACCCTTACGACCACAACGCCTTCCATAGGCTGAGCCCCGGACATTTTTATCTCGGACAGGCATTTGGAGCCAAACAAACAAATACAGAGGCACTCTAAAAAGGATACGGTAATGCCTCAATTGAAGCCAGCAGAAAGAGGGATTAAAATGGATGCCAAGGGAGGGGGAACAGGCGGAAGGCTTGTCTGGTGCATGAGGACTCTCCACGCACGGGGATTGATCACGGGTTCTGGCGGCAACGCCAGTGTCAGGCTGAAAGGCGGCGACGAGATGCTCATCACCCCGAGCGGGGTATACAAGGCGGAACTTGAAGAGTCGGACCTTGTGAGGATGAGTCTCGACGGCAAGGCCCTTGAGGGGCGGTGGAAGCCCTCGAGCGAGTGGCGCATGCACGCAGAGATCTACAGAAAGAGGGTAGACGTGAATGCAGTGATCCACGCGCACAGCCCTTATACGACAGGGCTCGCTATCGCAGGAAGGCAGATTGGGCCAATCACGCCGGAGGTTGCGCTCGTCTTGCCAGAGGTCGAGGTCTTGGAATACGTTTGCCCCGGGACCGAGGACCTTGGTAGGCTGGTCGGCAGCCGGATAACGGGCAAGCGCGCGCTCATCCTCCAGAACCACGGCGTCGTATCCGCGGGGCGCGATCTACTTGAGGCGATGACTGCGATCGAGGTCCTTGAGGAGGGGGCGATCACCACATTCGTGGCATCGCTGATGGGGGGAGCAAAGGTTATCCCAGAGGAAGGGGTTGAGCTGATCAAGAGGGTTTACAAGAGGTAGATGATCATGTTGGACATCAGGGTTATCAGGGAAAATCCGGAAGCAGTCCGGTCGAACCTCGCAAGGAGGAACGACCAAGAAGTGCTCAAACTGTACGACGAACTCCTTGTTGAGGACAGGGAGTGGAGGAGGCTCTTCACGGAAGTCAGCAATCTCCGGGCGTCGAGGAACAGGGTCACTGAAGAGATAGCCCGGATGAAGAAGCAGGGGCTAGATGCCTCGGATAAGATAAGGGAAGCCGAGGAGATCCCGAGGAGGATAAAAACCCTCGAAAGCGAGATGGAGGCCCACAGGAGGAGAATGGACGAGATCCTGATGAGGCTCCCGAACACCATGGACGACTCCGTCCCCTACGGCAAGGACGATACGGAGAATGTGGTGATCAGGAGCTGGGGCAAGCCACGCGAGATGCCGTTTAGTCCCAAAGATCACATTGACCTTGCGACGGGGCTGGATCTGGTCGACCTCGAGAGGGCTGCCAAGGTCGCTGGGGCGAGGTTCTATTACCTCAAAAACGATCTTGTCAGGCTGAATTATGCATTGATAAGGTATGGCCTGGACTTCCTCGTCAGCAGGGGATTCATACCGTACCAGCCGCCTTACATGATGAAGAGGAAAGTGCTTGAGGGCGCAGTCTCGCTCTCTGATTTTGAGGACACAATCTACAAGGTGGAGGGCGAAGATCTCTACCTCATCGCAACCGCCGAGCATGCCCTTTTAGGGCTCCATTCTGACGAGATACTGGACGGGAAGAGCCTTCCGCTGCGGTACTGCGGCGTGAGCCCCTGCTTCAGGAAGGAGGCTGGCGCGCACGGCAGGGACACCAAGGGGATCTTCAGGGTACACCAGTTTGAGAAAGTGGAGCAGTTCATCTTCAGCAGACCCGAAGACTCTGCATCAGAGCACGAACTCCTCATAAAGAACGCTGAGGAGTTCTTCCAGAGCCTCGGCATACCATACAGGGTTGTGAACGTATGCAGCGGAGACCTTGGGACCGTGGCTGCGAAGAAGTATGACCTGGAGGCATGGCTCCCAGGCCAGGGGAAGTACAGGGAGGAGGTTTCTTGCAGCAACTGCGCCTCTTACCAAGCAGTCAGGTCCAACATCAGGTACAGGGATCGGCCCAATGAGCACACAAAATACGTGCATACGCTCAACAGCACGCTGGTGGCGACCGAAAGGACGCTCGTCGCGATCCTGGAAAATTACCAGAACTCGGACGGGTCAGTAGACATCCCAGAAGTCCTGGTGCCTTATATGCAAAACAAGAGCAAGATCACGCCCAGGGACTAAAGCGCCTCTATGAGGCGAGGGACCTCCCCCAAGGAAGTGGCCAGCAGATCTGCGCCGCTCTCCCTTAGGGCATCATTGAAGATCCCAATAGCCAGAGCGATGGTCTTCGCGCCTGCAGCCTTCCCAGCCTCGATATCAGTAGGCATGTCCCCCACCATCACTGCCTGATCTGGAAGATGCCCCATCTTCCTGAGGGCGAATATGATCGGGTCCGGGTGGGGCTTTCCCCTTTTGACGAGATCCCTAGAAACGACAACCCTGAAGTACTCGTCGATTGAATGGCGCTTCAGCACGTACTGGGCTTCCTTGGCGCTCCGCGTGGTGACGATGCCCATCGCAATGCCCCTCTCCCGCAGATTGTTTAGGACTTGCTTTGCCTCCGGGAAAAGGGGGGAGTCGAGGAAGGCCTCCTTGAGCGAGCGGTAGGCGAAAATAATCATGGCGACCCTCTTGTGGGGGGGCATGCCGAGATATCGCCCCAACCTCCAGAGCAGCCTGAGTCCATCGAACGGGGAGTTCCCCTGGAGCAGGATCCTCCTCAAGTTCTCGACTACATACTTCTTCTTTGCCTCTGCAGCCTTGACCCCCAGGTTCTCGAGCACCCTGACAAGGATCCGCTCCATTGGGACTATGCAGTCGACGAGTGTTCCGTCCAGATCGAACAGTACCGCCGAGATCACTGAAAGACACCGCAATGAATATGCTCTTTTTTTGGGCGGTATAATTGCTTTTGCGTAGCAGGATCCCCGCTTCAATTGGGCTGGCATGCGGATGATGCTGAGCGGGCATCATGAGGGGGCATCTAATCCGGGATGATAAAAAAAGTATATGAACGTCAACGGCTAGACTTTCATTGGGGCAATTCGATCGTGAGGATAACAAAGGACGCAACCCCAGAGGATCTAGAGACCCTAGGGTTGGCGGTGCATGAGCTTACAAACGGGATGCCCGTGACCGCCAGGTCAAAGGAGAGGAAGGGGATCAGGATCGAGAACGGCAAGGTAGTCGACCGCGACTATACAGGACCCGTCCTCGAGGAGGTTTTGGAGAAGGGAGAGACTGTGAGGAAGGTCCCTGCAACCGGCGTCTACAAGGGTCTCCCAGTCGTGGTGGTCCCCCTCAAGGAAGACGGAGAGACGGTGGCTGCCATTGGCGTAGTCGATGTCACTTTTGGGGTCTATAGTGAGATCAACATCATCGGCCGGAGGAGGCCCTCGAAGTAGAAGTGGAAGCCAATCCACGGCCGCGCCTTGAGAATCCGGTCGAGAATGCTATGAACCACCCCACGCCAAGATCAATTAGCCCCTGAGTGGCGTTCATTACAGAGACGAAGACTATGAAGCCCCAAACCGACCCGAAGAACATGGTGTTTATTACGTCCTCTATTGGCATCGACATGAAGAGCGGGATCGCCCAGTAGTAATTGAGAGCCGCAGCGACAAGGCAACGGAATGCTATCGCGGCGACAGAAGCCACCAGGAGGATCGGCAACGGGAAGATCTTTGGCCCCTCGCCCTTTGCCCATCGACTGGAAAAGATTCCCAATACAGCGACCATAGCCACGGTCGAGAAGAACTTCATTGTGGCGCCAACGAAGTTTGCAAATCCGAAGACCGTGAGTACAAGATACATTCCGATTGCAGTGATCATCGAATACCTTGTCCCCAAAATGAAAAACGCAAGGATTACCGGGAGGGCTACGAAGTCGATCGACATTCCCCAGGGCACCCTTAAGGGCAGCGCTCGGTTTATCAGCTCGAACGCTGCGACCAGCGCCACCATGAATGAGACGACGGAGACTTTGTAAGCCCTGGACTCGAACCTTCTAATGCCAAGCTTCAACTCTGAGCCGCTCATGCAGACCACGTTTTTGGGATAAAGATTTCCTAGAATTTAAGAGTATCTACTCAAAAAAGAGTGGGAAAAGTTACCTGCGCTTCCTCCCGTACGGGCAGACCTTGATGCACATGCCGCACACGGTCACTGCGAACTCTCCAATCCCAGGCTTCTTGGACAAGATCTCTTTCATGTTGTTCAGCCTTGCCGAGCACTTCTTGGGATCGAAGATCTCCTCCCGGGTTGCAGGTCTTGCCTGGAATTCGCGGTAGGAGAGAGCCTTGGAAGGGCATGCTAGGATGCACAAACGGCAGTCGCCGCACTTGTTGTCCATAGGGCTTCCGGAATCGAGCTCGAGATCGGTCAGCACTGTGCCTAAGCGCACCCTAGGCCCGAATTCTGGCGTCACAAGCAGGTTGTTCCGCCCTATCCAACCCAAACCCGCTGCAAGAGCGAAGGCTTTATGGGAGACGTGCCCCAGCTCGTTGACTGGATCAACTTTCATGCTTGAAGGGATTGCCAGCGACCCCCCTCCAAGGGAGGAGATAGCCGATGCAACCCGCACCCCAATCATGTCCAGCAACTGGTTTGCGGTCTTGTAGGCCCACGCATAGAACCTGCCAGGGTCGGGTTCAGAAATCAACTCAAACGCTTGCCCTGGGAGCGGCACTGCATAGGAGATGGCAGACCTGAAAGTGTCTAGCCGCAGCCCATCGCAGGATGGCAGACCCTTTAGCTGATCCAGGTCAGCAACCCCGACAATAGAGGCGCCAGCCTCCAATGCAGCATTAATGATTCTTTGGGTGAGCGCACTCCTTTCCAAAGACTTCACCACAATACAGGTTTCACCTGATGCTTTTTTAAGCTTGGGGCTTATGGCATGGATCCAAAGATCAAAATATTGAAATTTGCCCGAACCAAGATCTGACTTGGGGTGGTTGCATAAATGTCATGGGATGAATGGTACAGGAAGAGGTTCCTTCCGTTCTTCAGCAGCGACTTCCCTGCGAGGTTCAGAGATATAGACGAGTGGGTAAGGGAGATGGAAGCGCAGATGGAGAGGATGTTCAGGGAATTCGAGGGCAGGGTCCCCGAGAAGCTCGTGAGGGAAAGGAAGCTTCCGGAAGGCGGCGTGATCAAGGAGATGGGCCCATTCGTCTATGGCTTTTCGGTCACATTTGGCCCGGACAGAAAGCCGGTAATCACTGAATTCGGCAACATGAAGCCCTCAGGGAGGGCCCCATGGGAGCCTGCTTTCAGCCTGAAGGAGGAAAGAGAGCCGCTTGTCGATATAATCGAAGGCGAGAACGAGGTGAGGGTTTTGGCAGAGCTGCCCGGGGTTGAGAAAGAGGACATTAAGCTATACGCCACTGAAAAGACGGTCACAATCGATGTTTCGGGCAAGGAGCGGAGCTACTACAAAGAGCTGGAGCTGCCGGTCGAGGTCGATCCCAGCAATTCAAAGTCGAATTACAAGAACGGAATACTTGAGGTAGTGCTCGCCAAGAAGAGGGAGAGCAAAAGGCCAAAGGGGGAGTCGATACCGATCGATTGAACGTCCTTGCCTCATCCACTTTTTAGCGGCATCCCGGCCAGTTTCCGAGAAATATGCCTCCTACGCGCCCGGATCCCGGTCAGCCCACTGGCTTTTAAACGATTTCATTAGGCTTTTGAGCCTCAAGGCGTCCTCGCCCATGCTGATGTTGTTGAACACGACGTAGACCTTTTTTGATTCGGCGCAGGTAGAAATTATCGACGCGAGCCTCGACAGGTCTGCATCTGTGTATCTGTATTTGTAGTTGGTCTCATTATCCCCCAAACCGTGTAGCCTGAAATACGCCACATCTGACTCCAAAGCAGGGAGCCTCCTCAAGGGATCGACGATATGGACAAGGGATAGGCGCTCGCAGATCCTGCCAACCTCTTCGGGCCTCCTGTTCCAATCCCCCCTGGGTTCCCATCCCAACTCCAGCGAGGATCTTTCGACTTTTGAAAGGAAACCAATCATGCCAGACTTGGCCTTCTCGTCGCATCTGAAGCTCGGGGGCGTCTGTATGACCAGGAAACTGCTGCCGAGCATGCGGCATTCGTCCAGAATGAGGTCCCATGCCCTGAAATTCTCTGGCGTGGGCCGCAGGTGGCCCAATCCGAGGGGATCCCCCAATTCAGGCATCTTGCCTGCCTTCTTCCATGTAGGGCTCGAGACAGGGTGCGTTATTGCCTGCCAGGCCTTGACGGAGTACTCGAATCCCGGGGGCGCTTCACGCCTGTACTTCTCCAAGGTCTTCGAGGGGACGGGCCTGTAAAATGTGCTCTGAAGCTCAACCACATCAAATTCACGGAAGCATGCTTTCTTGCCTCCCCTTAGACCCCACCCACATGTCCCGATCTTCAACAAAGGCGGATCCCCGGAAGGATCTGGTTGTTTTGGGGCGATATCTTTTTCGAGACGCTTTGCAATACTATATCTGCATCATCCCGTCGAGGGGATTGGCATGCCTTCGGAGAGAAGACTGGTTGTGGAGTTCAGCATCCTCCCCGTCGGTACGCAAGGGACGAGCCTGAGCGAATATGTCGCAAGGGCTTGCGAGGCAGTGAAGAATTCAGGGGTGAACTATCAGCTGACCCCAATGTGCACCATATTTGAAGCAGGAAGCTTGGACCAGGCATTCGAAGTGATCAGATCTGCTCATGAGGCAGTTCTTGAAGCAGGCGCCAAGAGGGTGCTCACAAGCATCAAGATTGACGACAGGGTGGACAAGAAGAGGGCTATGGGAGACAAGGTCAAGGCAGTGGAGAATAAGCTCAGTAAACAAGATCGCCAGCTATGAAACGCCTTGTCCTCGGGTCTATGGGACTGTTGAAGAAACGCTCGGTCTCCTGCACTTCCACAATCTCGCCTTCAAGAAGCAGCCCCACTCTCTTGGCCAGACGCCTTGCCTGGAATATGTTATGCGTCACTAGAACGATCGTCTTCCCTTGAAGGTTCGCGTTCCTCAGCGCGGCCTCGATTATCAAAGAATTAGCAGGATCGAGGTTGGCTGTGGGCTCATCAAGCAGTATCAGATCAGGGTCATAGACGAGAACGCGCGCAAGGGCGACCCTCTGAGCCTCGCCCCCGGATAGGGTCAATGCACTCCTTTTCGCCAGATCCTTGAGGGCAACCAAGCCGAGCGCGGCTTCGACCTTCTGCCTGATTAGATCACTGGGCAGGCCGCGGAACCTTAGGCTATAAGCCACATTCTCGTAGACCGAAGCGTCAAATAGCACGGTATTTTGGAAGACCATGCCCACATTTGACCTTATCACAGGCGCGGTTTCCTTTGTGAGCCTAGCCCCGTCAATCAATATTTCTCCGGAGTCGGGGAAGTCGAGCCCGTCGATGAGCCTGAGTAGCGTAGTCTTGCCGGAGCCGCTAGGCCCCACGATCGATATCAGATCGCCACGTTGGATCTCTAGAGAAACGCCTTTGAGGATCTCCTTGTCAGAGTGGCGCTTTCGGATTGATCGTAACTCAACGAAAGGCACGGCGTTTCACCTCTTCCTCCTGTATTTCATCTGGAGGACTGTGAGCAGCAGGTTGACGCCGAATGAGAGGGCCAGCAGGATTATGCCTAGGGCTATTGCAAGGGCGAACTCGCCCATATTTGTGTAGAGCAGTATTGCAGTGGTGAGGGCCCTCGTGTACCCGAGGATATTGCCGCCGACCATCATTATCGCGCCCACTTCAGAGATTGCCGCTCCGAATGCGGCTATGACGGCAGTGATCAACCCAATCCTGCTCTCCCTGAGCAGTATTGCCGCTTCCCATAGCCTCGGCGCCGAGAGCGACTGAAGGGTTTCCTTAAGATTCGGGTCCAGCGCAAGGATGGAGGAGACGGTGAGACCGCAAACGACCGGGAAAGTCAGCAGCGTCTGGGCAAGGATCATTGCCTGGGGCGTGTAGAGTATCCTTAGGAAGCCGAGCGGCCCGGATGAGGACAGGATGAGGTACACGACCAGACCTACGACGACTGGCGGCACCCCCATGAAGGTATTTATCACCGCAATGAGAAGCGACCTGCCGCAGAAACTCCGGGTGGCGATCAGAAATCCTAAAGGCACGCCAAAGGCAGCGCCTACCAGCGTCGCGATCACAGAGACCTTGAGGGAGAGGGCAGTGATCCCCAAGACCTCTGGATCAGAGGAGAGGATCAGCCCAAAGGCTTTCGAAATCCCGTCCAAGAAGATCTCAATCCCGCCCATCGAGTCGACCCCGCTACCTCCGTGCCCTCAGATCCTCGATGAAAGCGACCGCTTCGTCCTCAGGGGGCAGACCGAGGCATTCTGTTTTGCCATAGGCAGGGAAGAAGACCCGCTCTCCCGACAACATGTAGTTGCCGATAAGACCCTGCCCTTCAGGGCTTGTGATGAAAAGAAGGAAGTCTAAAGCATACTCGTATCTTATGTTCGGGTACCGGGAGGAGTTGATCAGCACTAGGCTGTACGGGTTGAAGAGGGCAGGATCGCCTTCGCAGACAACCATCAGCCTGAGCGCCTCGCCCATCGATTCCTTGAGCTTGAGGAAGGTTGCCCTGTCAGTGATGGTATATCCGCCGAGCCCGTTGGCAAGCCTCAGAGTTGCAGCCATCCCGGATCCTGCAGACATGTACCACCCCGAGTTTTCATAGTCCCGAACCCCCGAGGCAGCCCACAGGCGCTTCTCAAGCGAATGCGTCCCGGAGCCGTCGCCTCGGGAGATGAAGAGCGCCGCCCCTGATCTGCCCGCGTCCGCTATCCTCCCCATGCAGACTTTTGCATCCCGCGAGGAGGCCCGCGCAGGGTCTCCAATCGGACCGACTACAACGAAGTCATTGTAGAAGACGGTCACCCTCAGTGTGCCGTTTCCCGATGAGACAAACTGCTCTTCCCTCTCCCTATCGTGTACCAGGAGTATATCGGCATCGCCCCTCGAAGCGACTGCTATGGCTTGCCCGGTTCCCAGCGATATCCATGAGAGTGGGACCCCATACTCAGCCTCGAAATAGGGCTTGATGTAATCCATTAGCCCTGTGTCGACAGTGCTGGTGGTAGTTGCGACAATAACCTTCTCGCCCGACGTGCCCAGGAATCCAATGCCAAAAAGGACTGCAAGGATTGCCGCCGATGCCAAAATAGCCGCCTTGGATGGATCCAAACCTACACCACAGCGAATACCGATATATTCTAGACAATATAACGATTACTGTTATAACCCCGGTCTGCTGAGGATCACCCATGGAACCGAGGTTTCAGGTCTGGCTCGAAGAGGGCGGGAAGTACATCATAGGGGAGAAGGAAGCCAGAGTCCTGGAGGGGATAAGGAGCTACGGTTCGCTGATCGCGGCAGCAAAGTCAGCGGGGATTACATATGCTCACGCATGGAACTTAATCGAGGAACTGTCTGCGAGGCTGGGAGAGGCGATCGTTCTGGCGAGGAGGGGCGGGGGAGACGGAGGAGGCACAGCGCTCACTGCAAAAGGTGAAGAGCTTCTTGAGAGGTACCTCGACCTCGAGGCAAGGGTGGGCAACTACTTGGGTACAAAGACAGAGAGGGTCTTCCGCGAATTCAAGAGGTCGGATCTCGTAATCGCAGGCAGCAGCTGCATGGGGGTGAAGCTGATCTCGGGCCTAATAAAGGGGTGCTCAGTCGAGGTCGCGGAGGTAGGGTCCACGGCAGGGATCACCGCAGTGATGATAGGCGAGGCGGACATCGCAGGGCTGCACCTCTACGATGATGAAAGCGGGGAATACAACATCCCTTTCATCAAGAGGTTCTGGCAGGCGGGTACGGCCATACTGATTAAGGGATACCTGAGGGAGCAGGGGTTCATAGTCAAGAGAGGGAACCCCAAAGGGATCTCATCACTAAGGGATTTGGTGAAGAAGAGGTGCAGGATTGCAAACAGGAATGCAGGCTCTGGGACAAGAAGCATCCTGGAGAGGCTGATCATTCAGGAAGGGATTGATCCCGCGGAACTAAGAGGTTACGAACACGAGCTCAGGACGCATGAGGAGGTCGCAAAGGAAGTATACGAGGGCAGGGCGGACGCGGGCATAGGCTTGAGGGGGGCTGCAGAAGCACTCGGCCTCGGCTTCGTAAAGATCTGCGATGAGGAATTCGACTTCTTGTGCGATAAGAGGAGGCTCCACAAAAAGGGGTTGCAGATCTTCATGAATGCCCTCCGCAGCGAAGAGTTCAGAAAACGGCTCGAGCAGGTGCCCGGTCTCAGGTGCACCCCGGAAACGGGCAGCATGGTTGAGGTCAAGGGCTGATGCCCATGAACAGGGGGGTCACATAGGTCTCCATTATTGCGGCAACAAATAGCAGGATTGCTGAGAGCACGAAGAGCCTCAGAGATTTTTCGAAGTCATTCGATACCGAGAATTCCTTTTTCCTTATTTTAGACACAATCTTCTTGAGAACGGCGATTCCAAGCCTGAAACCTGCCGCTGCTGCGATCACCAACGCAGGCATCTCGAAGATCCCGTGGGGCGCAAGCGCAGCAAGCGCGGCCCACAAAGAGATCTCATTCGTCACGATCGTCCCTACCATCCCCAAGAGGTACCCATTGAGCAGGAGTATTGCGGCAGGCACGACGATCACCGGAGAGAGGATGAAAGCCATCCCTGCGGTCAATAGATTCTTGAAGAAAAGGAATGCAACCGTGAAAGGCTGGAATGGCTTGTAGAATTGAGATAGCGGCTCCAGTTGTTCTATCAAGGAGTTCGATCCGTCCGCCGCCTCTCCTGAGGATCCAACAATGGCCCCAAATATCATCCCTGCTAGGAAAAGCATGGTTGCGGCGACCAAGTACTTGGCATTTTCCTTTATAGGGCGCATCAAAATCACTTGGAGAGGATGTCTTTATGCTCGGGATGCTTTTTAAAGTATTCCAAGGCGAACGGGCAGACTGGCACTACCTTCAGACCCTTCTCCTTTGCATAACTTATTGCCGCCTCGACCAGCCTTGCGCCGACTCCTTTCCCTCGGAACTCTTCCGGCGTATAAGTGGAATCGAGGAAAATCCGGTTGCCCTCGATATGGTAGGCAAGCTCGGCCGAGCTATTTTTCGAGAGCCTTATCGCGAAAGCCTCCCCTGTATTATCCACTTCCATTTTTTGCACCGTTGTTTTTATAGTGGGGCAACCAATAAAAATAGATTGCCTACGAAAAACATCTCTGGTGATTTTATGAAGATCATCTATCTTGGTCATGCGGGCTTTGGCATAATTTTGGACGGGGTGAGCATTGTTGTCGACCCGTATATATCCAAAAACCCTTCTTCAAGGCTCGGATTGGAAGACGTCCCGAGAGCGGACATAGTCGCAGTCACTCACTCCCACTTTGACCATTTCGGGGATGCCGCGGAGATAGCAAAGCGGGATGATGCATGCTTTGTGGCAGTGTACGACACCGTCGAGATTGCCGAGAGAGGGGGGGTGCTAAGAACAGAGGCAATGAACGTCGGGGGCTCTTGCATAGTCAAGGGCATTAAGATCGATTGCGTTCTAGCGCTGCATACAGGGAATCCTTGCGGCTTCGTCTTCTCCGGGAAGGAGGGCAGGGTCTACCACGCAGGGGACACAGGGCTATTCGGCGACATGAAGCTGATAGGGGAGATCTGCAGACCGGATGTGGCCATGCTCCCCATAGGCGGAAGATTCACGATGGGGCCTGAGGCGGCTGCGATCGCCACGGAGCTAATCAGGCCCAAGTCAGTGATACCAATGCACTACAACACATTCGAGGCAATAAGGCAAGACCCGCACCGTTTCGCTTCACTCGTCAAGGAAAGGTCGGATGCGAAGGTCATAATAATGGAGGAAGGCGATAGCATAGAGATCTAGGGGGGCGGCAATCATGGTTGAAATGGGCAAAGATGAAAGGACCAAGGCTAGAGAGGGTCTGCTCTCGAAGAGGGTGGAAGATCTTTCTATCGCTAACTGCACGACTGTAAGGGACCTTGTGGAAGGGTTCGGCAGGATGGGCGGATTCATGGCGCCCAGGCTGAGCGAGGCAGCGAAGATCATGGAGGAGATGAAATCCGAGGGGTGCGTAAAGTTCCTCTCATTCACAGGGAACATAATCTCGACGGGCCTCAGGGGAGTGGTATCGGATCTGATAAGGGGCGGCTGGGCTGACGTCATAGTCACCACCTGCGGCGCTCTTGATCACGACCTTGCGAGGAGCTTCGGCGCAAGATACTCCTCGGGAGAGTTCGAGCTGGACGACGTGATGCTTAACGAGCTGGAGATACACCGGCTCGGAAACGTGCTCATCCCACTGGAGGACTACGGTCCGCTGATAGAGAAGGTGATGAGGAGGGAGCTCCCGGAGATCTTGGGGGGAAGAACGTCGATATCGCCCAGCGAGCTGGCCAGCGAGTTTGGGAGGAGGATTGACGATAGCCACTCTTTCCTGAGGGCTGCATACGAGAGGGGGGTCCCGGTATATGTCCCAGGGGTCATCGACGGCTCCTTCGGCACAAACCTCTTCTTCTACGCGCAGACCAACAAGTTCAACCTCGACCTCTTCAGCGACATGAGCCGGATTTTGAATACGGTCTTCGACTCCAAGAAGACTGGAGGGTTGATAATAGGAGGGGGCATAAGCAAGCACCATGTGATCTGGTGGAACCAGTTCAAGGAGGGGCTCGACTACTGCATATACCTAACTACCGCCCAGGAGTATGATGGAAGCCTCTCAGGCGCTTTGCCCAAGGAGGCCATATCTTGGGGCAAGGTCAAGCCCAGGGCAAGGCACCTCGCAGTCTTCGGGGACGTCACGATAACGCTTCCGCTGCTTGCCGGCGCAATCTCGAAGTGATGTTTTTTGACCAAGATCAGGCACTGCTACCCTGTGAACCACAGGCCCGCGAAGGTGAGGGAGAGGCAGGTTTACTACAGCAGGCTCGACTTTGGGAGGATCGAATCGTGGTTCAAGGAGAAGTCTCGCAGGGGGAAATTGCCGATTTTCCAACTCGACCCTGGAAACGAATCCGGATATTTCAGGAGAAGGTATGCTGACAAGGTGGGCAAGCTCCTTTTCTTCACTGCAGGATCCGTGGGGGAGCTCAAGGAAATGGTCCTGGAGTATTTGCCTGAGGACCTGTATTACGACAGGAACATCTACAAGGACCAAGATCGCTGCGCAGAATGCGACGACAGGGGTGAAAAGTGCCTCAGTTGCGAAGGGCTGTCCGGGCAGGAGCTGATGTTCGACATCGATCCTGAGAACGTCGACTGCCCGAACTGCGGCACCCTTGAAGACAGGGTAAAAGGGCGCTCGATGTTCAAGTTCTGCTACATCTGCTTCAACAGGGCAATTGATGAGACAGCCAGGCTGTATCACGAGCTGTTGGGGAAAGGCTTCAAGGATCTTGCTGTCGTTTTTTCAGGCAGGGGGTTCCACATATATGTTTTTGACGAGGCAGGCCTCAGGATGGGATTCGGGGAGAGGAAGAGGCTTGGGGAATCCTTGCTTAGAAAAGGGTTCCCGATTGATCAATGGGTAACCGACGGCGAAGCGCGGTTAGCGAGGGTGCCTTTTTCTCTGAATGGGCTAGTGAGCAGGGCCTGCAACCCCATTGAAATCGAGGAGATAAGAAAAAACAACTACTGGAGAGATAGGCCATTCGTTCCGGATTTTCTGCTTTGATCGCTACTTCTTCTTAACTGCTTTCTCTTCCTTCTTCTTATACTCTTTTTTCTTTTCAGCAGTCATTTTTTATCCCTAAATTGATATTCCATATTTTTAAGATATAATTTTTTCTGCAATAGGCATTCGTTTTGTTTGTTTTTTTTTTATTTTTGCGACATCAAACGCCCATAGATCTCGTTGATCGCCCGATTTGTTACATACCCTCTGTGAGGGCGCAGCCCCCCGCCGAAAGTCTTTGGTATGTGGAGCAGCTCGTGTATGACCACTTTCACCTTTTCTTCGTAGCTCAACCTGTCGAAGCGCTCGGAAATGACCTCTATTATATAGTGGGCGGGCGTGTTCAGCCCCATCTGCCAGATTTTTGGGAGAGAATAGCACCTCGCAATGACTCTTTTTGATCTAGACCCCCGACTCCGGAAGCATAAAACCCGATCCGGGTCAATATAGCCCATCCCTGCCTTTTTGACGACCTCCCGGACCATTGCCTCCAGATCATGAGCGGGGCGATAAGATATAGGCATCTCTATCGCTGATTGTGTTATTCCAGCGTGGATAAAAGTGTTGGGATTATGGGTAGACTGATCAGCGCCTGCGCCTACCCCTTCGGGGATCGTCGTGGAAGAGCGGCCTGAACTTTGGAATCTTCTGGTCGTAAGACCTGTTCGAGATATTATTTTCAGTGTTCGCGATTACCTCTTCCTCGGACGGCTCGATTGTGCCGTACCTTCCTGTGTTAAGCCGCATATTCCCCCTGAAGAGAGATATGTAGCCATTCCTTACCCAGATCGACTTGCCGGCCTGGACTTTCTCGATGTCGCTGTCCCAAAGGCTCATCAACACGCAGCCTGTGGAGTCGCCCACCAGAACCTCGGATACGCGGTGTTGCGAGCCGTCCTTAGTGGAAACTTCCCTTGGAGGGTTTATTTCGAGGACCTTCACAAGGATATCAACGCTTCTTGAAGCGGGGTTCAATTCCTCTATCTTCTTTATTTCAGACATTATTCAATCCAACTTTATTGTTTAATGCCTCCCAGACGGGAGGTTGAAAAAAGAAATGGGGAGCGCATAAATAAGCTTTCCCTTGCCTTGCTTACCGCTTCCTCTCGCCCTTGACGAAAGACATGAACCACTCCATTGACTCGTCTAGGGAGGATCTGATCGGCGGGTTCTTGAAACCGTATGACGAGACGCTAGTCAGTTGCCCCCCGATCCCCCTTTCAATAGCGATCTTGACGCCCCTGATCACGTCGAGCAGCATCCCGGCCCCATTCGCGCTGTCATGAGTCCTCAAGTAGATGTCGATGATTACGTCGCTGCCCAAGCAGTTCTTTCCTTCCACATAGAAATACCCAGTTCTGCAGTCCCTCATGAACCCCACATAGTCGGACGTGCCTGTGGCGATCTTTGAATCTGCCGGAAGGACTTGCCTTATCGCCTCCGATTTTATTTTACGCTTCTCTTCCCGCCTGAAGTCTTCTAGCACGCCGTATGCCTCAACGGTCCCTCCTATGTCGAGCTGGTATGTCTTTGTCACATCGATGCCCCTTTTTGCCAAGAAGCCAAGCACGCCCATATGGAACACGGTCCCACCCATCTGGCTCATGAGGTCGTCGCCGGCCAGCGGGAGACCCATGTCTTCGAAGGACTCGACCCAACGGTTGTCAGAAGCAATTTTGGCAGGGGTGCAGTTGACGAAGGCATAGCCAGCCTTTAGCGCCGAGTCGGCATAGAACTCGACCGCCTTTTGGGCCCCGGTGGGCAGGAGGCATAGCAAGATGTCCGCATCTAGTTGCTCCAGGTACGAAGGCACATCGACAGGCGGGGAGTCGTCCACCTTGATTACATCCTTCAGAACGCCATCAGCCCCGTCCAAGACAGGGCCCTTGACTACAACCACTCCTGCCGGAGGCGGATTGCAGAACTTCGGGGCGACATTCGGCTCAGCAAAAATAGCTTCTGAGATGTCGCGCCCGACCTTCCGAGAGTCGATATCGATCCCGCCAACCACCTGTATATCAGACGGTTTGAATCCGCCCAAGTCATAGTGCATTAGCCCCATCGGGTTTTCAGCATGATAATGGATGCTCTGGACCAAGGCGGAGCAGCAGTTGCCTATGCCCGCCACCACTACTTTGATCTTGCTCATAGCTATCCCTCGCTGCTTGTTAGCAAAGAAGACATATTAAAATCAATTGTTAAAATCAGATGTGTTGAGGAAAAGTATATATTCAATAATGGGCTAACTGTTAAACAGCAATACTAAGAGCTGTGTAAGATGACTGCACAACCTGCCGAGCTGCAGCCGGTGCTGGAAAAGCTTGAGAAAGAGATTTCTTCAATCAAGTTCATGCTGGAGCAGATCCTCTCTCTCCAGCAGCAGCTTATTGAGAAAGCCAAGAACAAGGGCGGACAAGGGGATTCAGAGCTGCCTGCAGACGGCCTGGACATAAGCATACTTTTGAGGCTTCCAGACCACCTGAGGAAGACAATGCTGGCGCTTGCAAAGCTAGTTGAGGCTCGTGCAGACGAAGTTGCTGAGATAACCCAGAGGGCCAGGGCAATTGAGAGCGGCTATCTGAATCAACTCGTCAGGTTGGGTTACGTCAAGAAGGTGCGAAGAAAGCACCAGATATACTTCACTATTAACAATGAGGAATGACTATGAAGAAATTTGTCACCATACATTCTTTTAAGGGAGGAACGGGCAAGAGTTATTTGGCAGCCAACCTAGCAACCATCTATGCCCTCCAGGGTAAGAAGGCATGCCTGCTGGACATGGACTTCAGGGCACCTACACAGCACATAGTCTTTGAGCCCAAGAATGTCAAGCGATGGCTGAATGATGTGATGAACGGAAATGCAGAGGTACAGGATTGCCTCATAGACTGCTCTGAAAAGATTGAGAACAAAGGGAAATTGTACGTTGGATTCGCGGACTTTTCAACAGAGGCAATCAGGGAGATGATATCCAAGGGCAGGAAATGGGAGACTGAAGCCCTCCAGAGGATCCTTGTAATGAGGAAGGATCTTCTTGAGAAGATGAATTTTGATGTCTGCATAGCAGACACCAGCCCGGGAATACAGTACTCATCAATCAATGCGGTCGTCGCTGCTGATGTAGCGATAGTCGTATCAACGCTCGACGATTCTGACATCTACGGAACGACCAAGATGATAAATGAGCTTTACGAAATATTCCAGAAGAAGGTTGCCATAGTTGTGAACAAGGCAATTGGCGGATGCGAGATGAATGATCTTGAGAAGTCGAGGATCGTAAACACTCTGCAAGAAAAGTACAGGCAGGCGATAATAGGGGTCTTGCCGTGCTACTGCGAAGTTGGGAAAATGAAGAGGGCATCCATATTTGCATATAACCATCCGAAGCACCCTTTCACGGAGATGCTCAGGATGATTGCTGCAAAATTAGAGATTCTCTGATCAGGCGTATTTTTCCCTTATCTTTTTGGCAGTCTCGATGTAGTCCCTGAGTTCCTTCGACTGGATCACTTTTTCCGGGAGCGTTTCAGGGAGCAGGAATGAAGTGATGACAACCGACAAGAAAAGGAAAATGCTAGTCAAAGGAAATGCCTGGGTCAAGTCGTAAAGGGACCCAAAAAGAGGGATTATGTTCTTGAAGTATATCGAGGCGATGCCGATGGTGAGGGCGGTTGCAGCATAGACAGGACGAGCCCGGATCGATCCGACATCCCCCCATATAACAAGAAGGAACAATGTTGAGAGCACACCCCAAGCGACACCATCGATGAAAGTGTACCTTATGAGGTCGCCAGAGGAAAGCGAAATGAAAGAATACTCAATCCCCAAGTACAAATATGCAAATATGATCAGCTTGCGCCTCCCGACATTATCCGCTATCGCACCGCCGATTATCATGGCAGACAGGCCGAGGATGACGGATTCCAAGTTTATCCAAAAGATTTCATTTGGAGTGAGTCTCTGCAAAGCCATATTGCTCACAATTACATCTACGAGCAAGAAGATGAACCAAACAAACATGTAGAGCAAAGGAACCCTAAGCGGGTGCCTCACAAACGCGGGCTCCTCAATCTCTGCTTTTTTGATTGGTCGGAATGAGATCAGCAGAATGGAGACTACTTTCAGGACCAAGAGAAACAGCGCTAAATCGAAAGCCGAAGAGATTGCTGTTGATGAGACGATAATAAGCAGGTAAATTGAAAATATGTAAATCCCAGATATTGCTCCCCTGTTTTCAAAGTTGGTTATCTCAAGCAGATGACATATAACATCGGGGATGCAAAGGCCAGCGGCCAAACCCCCCAGAATTGAATATATGATCAGCCCGAATATGCCCTCCAATCTGAAAAATATCAAGGTTGCGAATAAAACTCCTAGCAAGTTCCAACCCAAATGGACCTTTTTTTGAATTTTTTTGCGAAAAATGGCTCCGAGAAACATTGAGATTATGGAGGTTAGAAATAGCATTGATAAAAAGGCAAGAGAATAACCATACCCGATTAAATTGGATACGAAAGAATGGAACGTCACAATCTGGTAGACCGAAGCGATCGAGAGAACCCCGTACAGGGACATAATTTTTTGGGACGCGATTACCCTAGCCCCCTGCAGCAAGGATCTCCCAAAGGACTTTAGAATAGGCATTATTACAGGGTTTAATCGAAGGGATATTTAAGATTTCAATACCCCTTTGAGTCTTGGAATGCGAAAACTTTTTATGTCAGATTGTTGTATAATTGTATAACTGAAAAACAAAAATAAAAGAAATGGAGGTAAAAAAATGAAGAGTTATAACCCGACTCCCGTAAGATTGTGGGTCCCTGGTTGAAAAAAGTAAAAAAATAAAAGAAATGGAGGTAAAAAAATGAAGAGTTATAACCCGACTCCCGTAAGATTGTGGGTCCCTGGTTAACAGTTGAAAAGGG